>JBEDGK010000363.1:0-2691 GCA_041174665.1 Pseudomonadota bacterium | reverse complement strand
CCACTGCACCTGCTCCCAGCGAATCAGGGCGAACTGGGGATGCGCGCCGTACAGCGCCGGCAGGACCTTGTGCATGAGTTCGTCGAAGCTGGTGTCGAGCGAGAGCAACTGAACAATGGGTGCGGCAAACATCATGTGCTCATCCCAGCCGATATAAATCAGTCGCTGTGAAAAATGCGCGGCAATGTCATGTGATGCGTGCGCTTGGCCGGAAACAGCAGCGACGTTCATAGTTGTGCCTCCTTCATGTCCTGTCCGCCACCCCAGTTCTCGAAATTGATCGCATCGTCTGAACCAGCGAAACCGCCGTTGTCGCGACCGATATTCATTGCGCAGTGAGAGAGCGATGCTTTCAGGGGATCGGGCTGATTACTGCTCGTGCGCAGCATCACGTGCGAGGGCAGCTGGGCCTGCACGTATTTCTCGGGCGCTTGCGTAAAAATGTGTTCGCAGTGATCGCTGCAGAAATGGAAGCTCTCATTGGCATGCTGTGTTTCGCGATAGGCGATCCAGCGTGGACGGTCCGGCTCGGTAAAGATCATCGGCTGCTGACACACCTGACATTGCATGGGCAAGGCATTATTGAAAAAGCGTTTGCCATCGGCTTCAAGCTGCGCGTAATACGCCAGCCGCGGTGCGTACCAGCGGTCGAAACTTTGGGGATATTTGCGATCCAGCCAGGCCATTTCTTCCGCACCCGGTGTCCAGGTATGAAAGCCGAGTGCATCGCCAAAGCCATAAAACGCATTCCATGCCTGATGACTCAGGTGATTCTTGCTGTCGCAAGCCTGCGCCCAACCAGCGGGCAGTCGGAGACCCAGTGGCGCGAGTTCGGCAAACAGGGCGCGGACGGGCGCCTCGCAGAAATCTTCCCAGCATTCCTTCCAGCTCATCATGCGCTTGGGCAGCATGTAGTCCTGCATCATCGCGACCATGGGCATCAGTCGGAAACTGCGCCAGAACCATTTGTCTACCCAGCCCTGAATCAGTGGAACGTTGGCGGCATCCTGTTTGATCAGGAACTTCACCAATGCCACACCTTGTGCTTTGTGATGCGCGACATCCGATTGCGCCGAGAAGCTGGCTGACACCAGCGACAGATCGCCATTGTGGGCAGCACCGCTCATGAAGGAAACAAACAACAGATCGGACAGCAGTGTCTCGAAACCGAGACTGCTGGCAATCATCCGCTCGAAGGGACTGGCACTGGCGATGTCATCCGCAAAACTTTTCGCGGGTTGCAGGTACCAGGCGTGATCAAACCACTGGGGCGTCTGGTGCAGACCGTTGAAGTATTTGTTAAAAATCGATGCGGCGTGCGTCTCGTTCTGAAAATGTCGCAGCTCATTCGATGCCTGCATCTGTACGGCGATGCGCAGTGCATCACCCTGCAGCTGACGTGCCGATTGTACGAGCGAGCGATGCAGCATGTACTTCAGGGGCGCAATACTCTGTAGTACGATTTTAATTGCATTGACATAGCGCGCGTCGCTGACGCCGAACTGACCATTATTTTGTGCGAAGGCTTCGATGATTGCGTAGAGCTTTTTTTCCTTCTCGCCTTGCGCCTTCCAGTACACATCCATGGTCTGATGGAGAGGGTCTTCCCACTGCTGCCAGTCATGTATCTTGATGCCTTCACTCTTGTCGAGTGAAAAAATCTTGTCCATCGGTTGGTAAGTGGTAGCCCAGTGTAGATCGTGCGTCATTGACGCGTAGCGTTCACGCTGGCTGAGACGTTTTTTTTCAACGCGCTTGTCCATTAACTGACCTCTCTCGAATCTCTTGTGTGGCGCGGTGGATTCAGTGCTTCCAGCTGAGAACAAACTCGTCATCATCCTCGTCTAGGTTTCCGGAGAGAGTGACGAGATTGATTTGCAGTTGCTGCAAATCATATTTGCTGCCAGTGATCTCTTCGATGGTTTCGCGCTTGATCACCAGGCGGCCTGGCGCATCGATCTTCACCAGACCGGGGGAGTAGACGACCTGAGCTTCCGGGTTGTCTGCGACGATGGCATCGACCAGCGGTCGGGATTCCTCGTTCGCCTGAAATGCGATGAAGACGTTGGACATGATTTTTTCCCCAGTGGTAGTTGTCGTTGATGGCCGTCTGATGTCAGATGGCAAGACCAGTTTTTGCGACGCGGGCATTGAAGGTGCTTCGCGTTGCTGCCAGTGCGTCCTGGCCCAGATCGCCGAGTGCGATTTCGGCGACAGGCGCTAGCGCCGCCTGTACGCGATCGGTCCAGACGTGAGTCCACTCGGTGAGCAAGTTCTTGTTCGCTTCGGATTCCGCTGCCGCTGCCTTGACAACTGCGTCGACCCAGCGCACGGTTTCGTCGTGCCACTCGGGCATGAACGAGGTCAGCATGGCGATGGCGGTACCGCCTTTGATGGTGAGATGCTCGTCCACATAAGCGCCATAGATGAGCGGATACAGCATGCCGTCGAGCGCGAGGTTTTGCGCAACGAACAATTCCATCGGGTCTTTGATGACCAGTGTGTCTTCGACCAGGCGACGCAATACTTGCCAGCGCGGATCGTTGATCCAGTCGTTTTTGCCGGCGTCGAGCACACCCGGTTCATCCACGGCGAGACCTAAGCGTGTCAGGTACTGGGCGATGCCCAAGTGGTCCATCGCATGGAAATTGGCCGCCGCAGTGAGTGCCGTGCCGTAGCCATACGCACAGA
>JBEDGK010000362.1:0-3297 GCA_041174665.1 Pseudomonadota bacterium | reverse complement strand
AGCCATGTTCTTCTGTTCATGCGATTCATAGTAGTTCAGTTCTCTGCATTCATTGTCTTGCAAAAGAAAAGAGCGAGGACAGGCCTCGCTCTTTTCAATCGACAGATCAGCTCATTACTTCTTGAAGATTTCCATCGGGCAGATCGTGGTCACCGCATAGTTCGGCACGTCCACCACGTTGGATACGCGAAGGTCGCAGGCGACGCTGGTCACCACATAGGCTTGCTCGGAGGTCAGGCCCTTGGTTTTCTGCAGCCAGTCAATCATCTGCAGCAGCGAGTTGCGCGCTGCGAGCGTGAGATCGTTGGACAGATTGGTCAGCGGCTTGAGCTTCTCGGCACCCAGGTAGGCCCACTGCGGCGGGATCTCGCCAGCTTCCTTGAGCGGATAACCGACCGTCGCGTGGAATGAGTCCGGCTCGAGCTTCTTGAGCTGCGAACCGCCTTCAAACTGCGGCTGCTTCACAACCGATGCCATGCCCTTGCGGATCTCGGTCTGGATAGTCACGACAGCGCCCATCTCGATCGCGGTACCAGCAACCTCGCCATCGCCCTGTGCAAAGTGAACATCGCCGATGAACACGCCGCAACCGTCGATGAAGCAAGGCAGCAGCAGCGTGGTGCCTTCCACCATCTGCTTAACGTCCATGTTGCCACCGTTCTCACGGGGGAGGAATGGTGCGCAAGCACTTGTCCTTCTTGCTGCCACTCGGGCCGCAGACTTCTGGCGGACGTGCGCCGGTTGGCTCTGGAGGCAGTGCGACGCCACCGGCAGCAGCGAGCTGGCTTTCGCGAGCGAGCCACTTGTCGACTTCGGCTTCGCCCGGCAGCACGCCGACTGAACCCATGAAGCCATTCATTGGAATACGCACGCCAGGCACTTGCTCAGACACCGCCTCGCGACGGTTCAGCTTCCAGTTGGCGATAAACGGCGAAGTGTACTTGTCTGCCAAAAAGCCAAAGCCAGGAACGATCGTGGTGTAGCCATACTCGTCAGGCTGAATGTCGATCAGCTTGATGGCGATCACGTCACCACGCTTTGCGCCCTCAATGTAGATCGGGCCGGTCATCGGGTGAACCAGGTTCAGGTCGATGGCGGTAACGTCTTTGGGCTTGGAGTTGATATTGAGGTTGGAGTCGAGCGCATCACGGGTATGCACCACGATCAGGTCACCCGGCTTGGCCTTGGCCACTGGCTTGATTGCAGGATGATAGCGGTTGAAGCAGTTCGGGTCTTGCTCGCAGTGAGCGCCCTTCTTCTTCACTTCAACGATAGTTTGGGTTTTTACATCGGTTGTGTCAGCCAACGCGACCGAACCGACACCTGCTGCGAGCAGCGCAGCGAGCAGAGCTGGGATGAAACGCATTGCAAATCTCCGGTGATGGGTAAAAAGATTGGGTTTCCGTGCCGTTGTGGCTTTATTTGATACCGAGCCATCTTTTTATGAACTATACAGTCCACTCCCATTGTTGCTCTGCGGCATTGTTTTGTCCAGAGAAAATTTAGCGAAAAGGCCGCCATCGCGAATAAAAACCCCTCTGGGGCGCAGGTTTTCTCGTGCACAGAATGGCTACGCAGGAACCTGTGGATAGGCCAAAGCCGAAGATTTATTTAGCATTTTAATAGTTTATTGATTCATAGTTTGTTTTTGGCTATACTGTATGAACTTCAGTTCTCGCTTTACCCGACATGCCCGATTCTCTTGCCCCCGCCATCGACCTTCCGACCATGCGTGAGGCGGCTGGTCGCGCGTGCTCGTTAATGCGCGCGATGTCCAACCCAGATCGACTGATGCTGCTCTGCCAGTTGGCTCAGGGTGAACGTCGCGTCGGAGAGCTTGAAGAACTGCTCGACATTCAGCAACCCACCCTGTCGCAGCAGCTGGCCGTGCTGCGCGAGGAGGCGTTGGTGGAAACCCGGCGCGAAGGCAAACAGATTTACTATCGTATCGCCAGCGAGGCCGCACTGGCGGTGATGGATGTGCTTTACACGGCATACTGCGGCCCCACTGAAGGAGATACTCAACCATGAGCATAGATTGGACCCATTTCACGCCCGGTACCTCACTAGTGGGCGGTTTGCTGATCGGTCTCGCATCAGCGCTGTTCATTCTCGCGAATGGGCGAATCGCTGGCATCAGCGGCATTCTTGGTGGACTGCTACGACCCAGCGGCAATGACGTTGTCTGGCGCCTTGCTTTTCTGCTCGGCCTGATCATGGCGCCCGCGGTGGCTTCTTTGTTCATCGCGACATCCGCGCCGACGATCGATGCCAGCGCCGAGATGCTCGTTGTCGCCGGTCTGCTGGTCGGCATCGGTACCCGCTACGGCGGCGGCTGCACCAGTGGTCATGGTATCTGCGGACTGTCGCGACTTTCTCCGCGCTCGCTGATCGCGACACTGGCTTTCATGGCCAGCGGCATGGCGATTGTTTTCGTGATGCGTCATCTGCTGGCCTGATCAGCTGCAACGCTCAGCAAACTTTTATACTGGAGAACCTGATGCAAAACCATATGGACACCGTCGCCTCCTTCATTGTCGGACTCATCTTCGGCTTGGGACTGGTCATCGGCGGCATGACCGATCCCTCGAAAGTGATCGGCTTTTTGGATATCACGGGAAGCTGGGATCCCTCGCTTGCCTTCGTCATGGGCGGTGCGCTGCTGGTCGGCGTGATCGCGTTTCGATTCGCTCGTCAGCGTACCGCGAACTTTTTCGGTGGCGCGGTTCGCATGCCCACCAAAAATGATATCGACAAACGCATGGTGATTGGCAGCCTGCTGTTCGGCCTCGGCTGGGGCTTGGCAGGCTTTTGCCCGGGCCCGGCGATTACATCGATGGGCACGGGTAATTCCAAGGCACTACTATTCGTCCTCGCCATGGTGGCTGGCATGGCGCTATTCGAGGGCATAGAACGCTATCGACATCCGGTGAATGCGGATACACAGCCGCACTAACCCGTAGTACCAAGGTCTGAGCAGTCTATACACTGATTTTTCACCTGACTCTGAAAGGAGCACATCATGAAAAACGTCGGAAACACGGATCGCGCGCTACGCGTGTTCGCTGGCAGCCTGCTGATTCTGCTGGCGCTGCTGAATGTGATCGGAGCCTGGGGCTGGATAGGTCTCCTGCTCATCGCCACCGGCCTGCTGCGCTTCTGCCCCGCCTACACCGTGCTCGGCTTGCGCTCCTGCCCGGTCGAGCAAAAGGAAGAGCATGCCTAAGGTGCGCTCAAAGGGTTTTTCAAATCCTGCGCAAACCTGGGATACGCGCTTCTCGACCGACAGCTACATAT
>JBEDGK010000361.1:0-3607 GCA_041174665.1 Pseudomonadota bacterium | reverse complement strand
CTCTTTGAACAACGCGCTCATGCGCTCGACGCCGGCACTAGCAACAGCGACTATCATCAGCAAAGCAGCGGTCAGCAATCCGTAGGTCAGATAGTTTTCATTAGCGTTTCCGTCATGAATGCGTGAGTACAGACCGGCTATTCGCGACTTGTCCTGGCTCAGGCCGTGTCCGCGACATGAATCGGTATTACCGTCCGCTTTCGCTCCTGAATCAGCGGCAGGCAGCGCTGATCATCCTGATAAATCGCGACGCAATCGAGGCACTGAAAACACTCACTGTAAGCAATCTTGCCATCGGGCGCGATGGCCTGATATTCGCAGCGGTGCCGGCAAGACTGGCATGGCGTGCCGCACTCGTCGCGGCGCGGTATCCATTTCCATCGCTTGAGCAGATTGACTGAGGCCAGCGCGGCGCCCAACGGGCAGATGTAGCGGCAGTAGCCGCGATACAGGAATACACCGAATGCGAGGCAAACGACCGCCCAGGCAATGTACGGCCAGTCGCGCATGAAGTAAAAACTGATCGCAGTCTCGAAAGGCTCGACCTTCACCGCCAGCTCGGAAAACGATGGAGCGACGAATATCGAGCCAAGGATCACGCCCAGGACGATGTACTTTATCCATTTCAGTTTTGCATCCAGCGCAGCACGCAGCCGTCGCTGATGCAAACCCACACGATTGGCGATCAGGCTCACTAGTTCCTGCAGCGCACCAAACGGACATAGCCAGCCGCAGAACGTGCTGCGACCCCACACCAGGAGCGTCACGCCGGTGAATAACCAGAGAATCACAGTCATCGGGTCGTTCATCAGGAAGCTGAGATCGCCGCCACCCCTCAATGATTCCAGTGCGGCTGTGATGTTGATGATGGTCAGCTGACCTTGTGCGGCCCAACCGATGAAACCTAGCGTGAAGATCAGGTAAGCGGTGCGGAAGATCATCAGCGTGCGCGCGCTGGCGCTGGTGCGCTGCTGCGCGAGCAGCGCGATCGTCAGCACCACCAGGCCAATAACCAGTGCAGTGATTTCCATCCATCTCGACAGCCAGACCTTGATCCAGTCGATCGATGTCCATTCGGTATCCCACCAGTCATACATCGTCGCCTGCCAGCCATGAAAATCATAGATCAGCGGGAATTCGCGCTTTTCGATGTGGCTCATGATCTGGTTGGTTCCGAAACGCCGTCCCATACGGAATGCCAGCTCGAAAGCTTGCGAGGGATCGAGTGGCGTGGCCTTGTCGATCACCAGAAAATAGGCTTTGGTCGTCTTTGGGTAGCCGGGGACTTTCAGCACCTTGTCGTAACCGATGCTGCTGAACTTCAGTGGCTTGCCGTTCTGTGAAAGCACGAAGGGCAGTTCGTCGGGCACCCTGAGTTCCCCGAGCATCTCGTCGGAGGGGGATGCCGCAAGGGGAGCTTCGGGTGCGCGATCGACAAGTCGGGGATCACCGGTGCTGCGCGCATCCGGCACGATCCGCCGTTGTGTGAGATCGGTCACATGGGCCAGCGGGCCACTCTCGGTCACGAGCAGCGCCTGTGATTTCCGACGACTAGTGTTCAGGTAACGCCAGCCCTCGCCATCGAGCAGATTGCGGCCAATCGAAGGAATACTCAGCAGCGCGACCTGAAATGTCAGTGCGGTCGCGTTGCTCTCCATACCTTCCAGCTTACCGCTGCCCGGCTCGTTCACATTCGCATAGGCACGTTCGATATCGGCGAATGTGATCGTGGTGGTGCGCAGCATGCCGCGGGCAAGCAAGTCTTCCCAGACTAGCGGCCGGAAGCTCTCGCGATTACTGCGCCGTCGCGCTGCAGCAGCTGCGGCGATGCTCGGATCCAGTTTGGCCAGCGCCACCTTGGCCGCTGACGCAAAGATCGAGCGATCAATGGCTTTGGTCGTCACGGTGCCGTGATTCACCCCCTGCAAATCGGCGGACTGCTCGTCGCGCTTGGTCGGTGAGCGCCAGTCATGAATACGTACGGTGTGACGCAGCGAAAGATCCGTGTATTGCGCGGTGAAGGTACCCAGCCTTGCAGTACCGGTCGGATTGTTGAAGAAGGGTTCCTTGTGGTCGACCAGCCGCAGATCGATGAAGCTGCCGGTCAGGTCCATCGCCACCAGCACATCAATCGGCTTGCCGCTGTAGCCGCGCACAGGCTCGAAATCCAGGGACTCGAATGCATAGCCTTTCAGTTCTGGCTTGCCTCCGGAGGGATTTTTTGCGAACAGCGGATACACCGGCAGGTCAGACTGCACCTCACCGATGATGAATTGACCATCGAGCAGCTTGTCAATATCTTCGCGTTTGAGCAGTCCGGCATGCGCCTCGGAGGACATGCTCAGAGCGCCGATCAGGCTGAAACACCAGCCCACCAATGCGCGCACTACACATCGCTTCATGTGAATGCTCTTTCAGGCTGAACGCCGGCAAGCGATGTCCGGCGCGATCAAACTGCCCGCCTGCAGATTGCAGATCAACTGCATCACGAGCAGAGAGATCTCCCCCCCAAGCCAGCTCGCCGCTGCGTCCTGCACAGTGCGACCGGCCACCTTGTTTATTCGATTTATGGTCAGGCGGGATCAATCTACCACGAAGTTTGTGTCATCAGACAGTGAAACCTGTGCAGTATGCCGATGAGATTATCAATTTGAGCATTGCTCGATGAGTCGCAATGAAACCTGAGGGTTGGCTGACAGCCTTCCCCCCCGAGCTATCACCCCAGCATCAAATAATCTTCAACCAAAATAGGCTGAATATGCTCGGTGAAGTTTGGCAAATCCGCCAGCAGAGTCTTGCCTTCTGGGCTGGTCAGCGCGGCCTGCAGCGCCTCGGCGGAATCGAACCACAGCTCGGAGAACCCATCGTAGCCGAGCACCGGTACGGACTCCGGCGCAATCAGGTTCACGGAATAGCGGCGCATGCCGGGCAATTTTTTGCACAGTTCTGCGTGAACATTCAGCCAGTGATCGACGAATTGCTCATGCGTCATACTCTGCTTGCGGCGTACCATACCCAGTCGTTTGATAGCGTTCGGTTTTCTCATGTTGTTCTCCTTGAGAGGTTGTGTAATTTTTTGTGTTGTGGATGATTATTTCTTCCCTGCCGCCGACGAGGACACCCGGCGCGAAGCAAACGCTGACGTAATCGCACCCTGCGCCGCATCGGTGACCAGCGCCGCATACTTGGCGAGCACACCTTCCGTGTAGCGCGGTGCCGGTTCAGTCCAGTCTTTGAGGCGTTGGCGGATCTCATCGTCGCTCAGTTCGGCCCGTAGCTGGCGCTGCTCGACATCGATGACGATAGTGTCGCCGTCGCGCAGCGCGGCGATCGGTCCGCCATCAGCCGCCTCAGGCACGATGTGGCCAACCACAAAACCATGCGAAGCGCCAGAGAAGCGGCCATCCGTCATCAACGCGACCGAACCGCCAAGACCCGAGCCTTGCAACGCACCGGTCAGCAGCTGCATCTCGCGCATGCCGGGGCCGCCGCGTGGGCCTTCGTAGCGAAGCACCAGCACATCGTTTGGCTTGATCTCACCGGCTTTGATCGCCTGATAGGCGACTTCCTCATTGTCGAACACACGCGCCGGGCCGCGATGCAGTGA
>JBEDGK010000360.1:0-11235 GCA_041174665.1 Pseudomonadota bacterium | reverse complement strand
TTTCCGAGAATTGCATGTCAGGTCACTTAGTTGAATTGTTTCAGGAAGCGCAGATCGCCTTCGTAGAACAGGCGGAGATCGTTGATCCCATAGCGCAGCATGGTCAGACGTTCAAGGCCGGAGCCGAAAGCAAAACCAATGAATGCTTCTGGGTCCAGACCCATGTTCTTCAGCACCGTCGGATGCACCTGTCCGGCGCCGGAGACTTCCAACCAGCGGCCTTTCAGCGGACCGCTGCCAAACGCAATATCGATCTCGGCCGAGGGCTCGGTGAACGGAAAATACGAAGGACGAAACCGAACCTGCAGATCATCGGTCTCGAAAAACGCCTTCACGAAATTCAGATACACGCCCTTCAGATCAGCGAAGCTGATGTCGGTGTCGATCCACAGGCCTTCAACCTGATGGAACATCGGTGAATGGGTCGCATCACTGTCCACGCGATAGGTGCGCCCCGGTGCGATGACCTTGATGGGTGGACGATTCATGCGCGCGTAACGCACCTGCATCGGGCTGGTATGTGTGCGCAGCAGCAGCGGCTTGCCGGTGCTGTCCTTGGCGTCGATGTAAAAGGTGTCCTGCATCGAACGCGCCGGATGATTCTCGGGGCTGTTCAGTGCGGTGAAGTTGGTCCAGTCAGTCTCGATCTCGGGGCCATCGGCCACATCAAAACCGATCGAGCCAAAAATTTCTTCGATGCGCTGCCAGCTGCGCATCACCGGATGTATGCCGCCGATACCCCGGCCCCGGCCGGGCAAGCTCACATCAATGGCTTCGGCATTCAAACGTTCCTGCATCTGCGCATCTGCCAAGGCCTGACGACGCGCGTTGAGCGCAGTCTCGATCGCTTCCTTGGCGGCGTTGATCACGGCGCCCTGTGAGCGACGCGCATCGGGGTCGAGCTTGCCCAGACCTTTCATCTGCTCGGTGATCTGCCCGGTCTTGCCGAGGTATTTGGCTTTGGCGTTTTCCAGCGCGGCCGGATCGGCAGCGGCAAGAAAGTCGGCCTCGGCGGCGGCGACGAGTTGTTCGAGTGTGCTCATGCGGATGGCGCTGACAATGAAAAAGGGGCAGAGGTCATACAACCTGTGCCCCTAGAAGGTGGTTTGCATGCGCGGGCGCTATCTAGCGGTATGCGCTCCGCGCTGCAACAGCCTCAGGCAGCGATGGTCGCCCTGACCTGATTGACGATAGCGGCAAATGCCGGCTTGTCCATCACAGCCATGTCGGCCAGCACTTTGCGGTCAAGTCCGATTGATGCTTTTTTCAGGCCATTGATGAACACGCTGTAGGTCATGCCGTGCTCACGCGTGGCCGCATTGATACGAGTGATCCACAGCGCGCGGAATACGCGCTTTTTGTTGCGGCGATCGCGGTAGGCATATTGGCCCGCACGCATGACAGCCTGTTTGGCAACGCGGTAGACGCGGCTGCGACGGCCACGGTAACCCTTGGCAGCGTCGAGAACTTTTTTATGACGGGCCCTGGCTGTGACCCCACGTTTTACTCTTGGCATGGTCTGCTCCTGTTGTCGAGAGTGAGGTTAAGCGAAAGGCATCATTGCGCGAACTGAATCAATATTCGTGTCATGAACATTGACGGCGCCACGCAACTGGCGTTTGTTCTTGGTGGTTTTCTTGGTCAGGATGTGGCGCTTGAAAGCCTGGCCACGTTTGACGGTACCGCCGGGGCGCACGCGAAAACGCTTCTTCGCGCTGCTCTTGGTCTTCATTTTAGGCATGACACTTAGCTGCCCTTTCGGGCAGTTCCTTTATTGGACGATTACAGGTGGCAGCAACCGCTGCTCTTGGATGCCTGCATTCGCTTCTCGTGGGCCGCAAATTCGAGTTCACGACCCCTCGGGGTTTCCCCCGGAGCACCCTCACCTTGCGGCGGGAGCGCGGATTCTATCAAAAATTACTTCTTCTTTTTGGGCGACAGCACCATGATCATCTGCCGGCCTTCCATTTTCGGAAACTGCTCGATCAAGCCGTAGGGCTCGAGATCGACCTTCAGACGCTCCAGCATGCGCATGCCGATTTCCTGGTGGGCCATCTCCCGGCCCCGAAAACGTAGCGTGATCTTGGTCTTGTCGCCTTCGTCAAGAAACTTGATCAGGTTGCGCAGCTTGATGTTGTAGTCGCCATCATCGGTGCCGGGACGGAATTTGACCTCTTTCACCGAAATCACTTTCTGCTTCAGCTTGGCTTCATGCGCGCGCTTTTGCTCCTGGTATTTGAACTTGCCATAATCCATCAGCCGGCAGACGGGCGGCTCGGCCGTGGGAGCGATTTCTACCAGATCGACGTTCGCTTCTTCTGCCAGACGGAAGGCTTCGGAGAGGGAGACGATGCCCAGCGCTTCGTTTTCAACTCCGGCTAGGCGCACTTGGGGCGCAGTGATTTCACCGTTGATGCGGTGCGACTTGTCAGTAGCTATTGCAGTATCCTCAAAAATCCAATAATTAAGCCGTGCATCTGCACCAGGGGAATCAGGTTTTTGCGGCAATCTCCGAGTGGAGACGCTCAACCAGACTGTCGATACTCATGCCACCCAGATCGACATTGCCCCGTGCACGCACGGCCACTGTGTTTGCATCCCTTTCTTTGTCGCCGACGACGACGATATATGGAATCTTTTGCAAGGAATGCTCGCGTATTTTATAGGTTATTTTCTCATTGCGCAAATCCGCATGCACTCTAAACCCTTGTTTTTTCAGGTTTTGCTCAAGTTTTTGCGCGTATTCCGCCTGCCCCTCGGAAATATTCAAAATGGAAACTTGCTGAGGAGCTAGCCAAACTGGCAATGCTCCGGCGTGGTTTTCGATCAGCATGCCGATGAAGCGTTCCAGCGAACCAAGGATGGCTCGGTGCAACATGACGGGCACTTTGCGGCTGTTGTCTTCGGCCACGTACTCGGCCTCCAGACGCACCGGCATCGAAAAATCGACCTGGATCGTGCCGCACTGCCAGGCGCGACCGATCGCGTCTTTGAGGGTGTACTCGATCTTGGGGCCGTAGAACGCACCCTCTCCTGGGGAAATCTCGTACACGCAGCCCGAACGCTCGAGCGACGCGATCAGCGCCTGCTCGGCCTTGTCCCACAGATCGTCGGAACCGACTCGCTTTTCCGGGCGGGTGGCGACTTTGTAGATCACCTCGTGGAAGCCGAAATCGCGGTAGACCCTCTGCAGCAGTGCGGTGAAAGCCACGCACTCATCCAGGATCTGGTCTTCCGTGCAGAAGATGTGGCCGTCATCCTGGGTAAAGCCACGCACCCGCATCATGCCGTGCAGCGAGCCCGAGGGCTCATTCCGGTGGCACTGCCCGAATTCGCCATAGCGCAGCGGTAGCTCACGGTAAGAATGCAGATTGGCGCGGAAAATCTGCACATGACCCGGACAGTTCATCGGCTTGAGCGCGTAATGGCGGTTCTCGGAATCCGTAGTGAACATGTTGTCTTTGTAGTTGTCCCAGTGGCCGGACTTTTCCCACAAGGTGCGATCCAGGATCTGCGGTGCTTTGACCTCCTGATAGCCATTGTCGACATACACTTTGCGCATGTACTGCTCGACCTGTTGCCAGATGGTCCAACCTTTGGGATGCCAAAAGATCAGGCCCGGCGCCTCATCCTGGAAGTGGAACAGGTCCAGCACGCGGCCCAGCTTTCGATGGTCGCGTTTCTCGGCCTCTTCCAGCATGTGCAGGTAGGCGTCCTGCTCTTCTTTCTTTGCCCACGCGGTGCCATAGATACGCTGCAGCATCTCGTTCTTTGAGTCGCCGCGCCAATACGCACCGGCCAGCTTCATCAGCTTGAAGACCTTCAGCTTGCCGGTGGAGGGCACGTGCGGGCCACGACACAGATCGGTGAAATGGCCCTCGCTGTACAGAGATACATCCTCGCCCTGCGGGATGGATTGGATGATCTCGGCTTTGTACGCCTCGCCGATGGACTTGAAATAGGCCACCGCCTCATCGCGCGGCAGGACTTTGCGCTGTACGGGCTCATCTTTTTTGGCCAATTCGGCCATTTTCTTTTCGATGGCCTGCAAGTCTTCCGGCGTAAAAGGACGCTTGTAGGAAAAATCGTAGTAAAAACCGTTGTCGATCACGGGACCAATCGTCACTTGCGCATCGGGGAATAACTCCTTGACGGCGTAGGCCAGCAAATGCGCGGTTGAATGGCGAATCACTTCCAAGCCATCGGCATCCTTGTCGGTGACGATCGCGAGATCGGCGTTATGGTCGATCAGATAGGACGTATCCACCAGCTTGCCATCGACCTTGCCCGCCAGCGCGGCTTTCGCAAGCCCTGCGCCTATGGACGCGGCGACATCGGCCACGGTGACAGGTTTATCAAACTGTCGCTCTGAGCCGTCGGGGAGTCGGATGGAAACCATGTGTCTGCTCCTGCTGTTGGTGTCGCCCGGAATACACTCGGGCTGTGAGACGAATTAACGGGAATCTGATGGACATAAAAAAACGCGGGCCAGCCGCGTTTTCTCATTAAATGAAGGATATCGACGATATCGAGAATTCGACTAGCGGACCGTGACAAAGATCGTGCTGCTAGTTCGCGGTGTCATAACCGGGTTGCCTTTCTCGCTCTTGTGAGATGAATCGACGATTCCTGCATTGAATGTTGGTAGGCACGATTGGACTCGAACCAACGACCCCTACCATGTCAAGGTAGTGCTCTAACCAGCTGAGCTACGCGCCTAAAGATGCGGGAGTATAGCCAGTTTTGAATGTTTGTGCCAGTGTCGGGCTGAAGGCAAAGCCCATCGTTAGTTTTCTGGCATGCCGGAAGGCGGTGCTTTGACATCATGAAAAAAGCGCTCAGCTGCGCCGCACTTCGATCACGCCTTTGACATCCCGGATCACCTTCAGCGCCCGCTGCAGCTGCTCGGTCGATGAAATCTCTCCGGTGAATGACATGGTTGCCTGGCCTTTGCTGCTGCGGGTAGAGACACCGATCACATTGATTTTCTCGCGCAGAAAAATATCCGAGATATCCCTCAACAAGCCTTGCCGGTCGGTCGCCAGCACAAACACATCGACGGGATAGACCGTGTCACTCGTCTGTGCTCCCCACGCTGTCTGCACGATACGCTCAGGCGCTCTGAGGCACATTTGCGCGAAATTCTTGCAGCTGGTCCGGTGTATCGAGATACCTTTACCGCGCGTGATGAAACCCACGATAGGGTCTGGCGGCGCCGGCTTGCAGCAGCTCGCCATATGCGTAAGCAGGCCCGAGGTGCCCAGCACCAGGACGCCGGACTTGCCCCCCTTCGTGACGCTGGATGCGCGGCTTTTGCGGGTCAGTGTCGCTTCGTCGGCTGCTGCGGCAGCGGCTCTGCCAGCGTCGCCCGCTTGCAGCGCCTGCTCGACCAAGCGCAAACTGAGTCGCTCGTTACCGATTGCGAGCAGCAATTCTTCCAGCTTCGGAAAACCCAGCTTGTGCGCGAGATCTTCGAGGTTGACCGCGGTCTTGCCCTCACGCTGCAAGGTCTTCTCGAGCATCGCTCTGCCCTGCGCGAGCGTTTCGGCCTGCTCGATGGCATTGAACCACGCGCGTATCTTGGAGCGCGTGCGTGGGCTGGCCGTATAACCATCGGAGAGCCAGTCGCGCGAGGGACCCGCTGCGCCGGAAGCCGCCGCTTCGCCCTTGGCGGTGATGATCTCCACGGTTTGTCCATTTTTCAGGGGCGTATTCAGCGGCACCATCGCACCATTGATCTTCGCACCCCGGCAGCGATGACCTACATCGCTATGCAGATGGTAAGCAAAATCAATCGGTGTCGAGCCCGATGGCAGTTCAATCACGCGCGCCTGTGGCGTCAGCACATACACCCGGTCGTTCAGCGACGCGGCTTTAAGCTGCTCCACCCACTGCCGCTCGGAGTCATCCTGCCCGACCACGACATCGGCAACCTCGCTCTTCCATGCGAGCAGTTCTCGTAGCCACGCAATCTTCTGATCGAATTTCTGGTCGACCGATGCGGAAGAACCTTCCTTGTAGCGCCAGTGCGCGGCGACGCCGTATTCGGCAAAGCGGTGCATCTCCTGCGTGCGCACTTGCACTTCCAGCGTGCGGCCATCCTCGGCTTCGACCACCGTGTGCAGCGACTGATAGCCGTTCGCCTTGGGGCGGGCAATGTAGTCATCGAATTCTTCGGGCAGCGGTACCCAGATGTTATGAACGATGGACAGTACTGCATAACAGCTCTTCACATCATCGACGATCACGCGAAATGCGCGTACATCATGCAGCCGAGAGAAATCGATCTCTTTGCCGCGCATCTTGTTCCAGATACTGTAGATGTGCTTGGGACGCCCGTAAACTTCAGCGCGAATGCCAGCGGCTGACAACTCGGCCTTCAGGCGTGCGATCGCGTTGTCGACGAAGGTTTCGCGCTCGATGCGGCGCTCTTCAAGCATTTTTGCGACGCGCTTGTAATTCTCCGGCTCGCTGAAGCGAAACGACAAGTCTTCCAGTTCCCATTTCAGTTGCCAGATACCAAGACGGTTCGCGAGTGGTGCATACAGCCCGAAGCTCTCGCGCGCATATTTCAGCGTCGTGTCGTTCTCAAGCTTTTTTTCTGCGAAATAGCGCAAGGTGGTCAGCCGGGATGCCAGGCGCACGAGTACTACGCGCATGTCGGTCGCCATCGCTAACGTCATCTTGCGCAGCGTCTCAAGCTGAGCCGTGGCGGCATTCTTGCTCTTGCCGCTGTCATTGGGCAGGTAGACGCCACCGTGTAATCGCATCAGCTGTTGAATCGCACTCACCATATCAGCGACTTCCTTGCCGAAGGTCGACTCGATCTGCTGAGCTCGTTTGTCGTCTAGCGTCGTCAGCTCGAACAGCATGCCGGCAATGCGCGTATCCACGTCGCTGCGTAATGCGGCCAGCACGGACACCACGCCGCGCGCGAAATCCATGGCGCCCTGCCCGGTGAGCACTGTTTTACGCTCGTATACCGTGCGCACAAACTCCTGGGCCTCAAGCAAGCGGGTGCTTTCCTCGGCTCGCAGCCCGGTGGTCAGCGCTTCGTCGCTGGAGTTGATGATTGTCGTGGATACCATCGGTGTAAGCTTTTTAGTCTCCGGCTGAGCAACTCAGTGTGGCCATGCAACACTGGGACACGGCATCTCAGTGCAGCTCATGCCTCAGTAAAAAGCGGCGCGCAATCGCGATCTGGTCCTCATGCATGAAAGTGGGTGCATGACCGATACCGGGCAACTCGACCAGTTCGGCTTTCGGGCCACGCTGCGTCATTTGCTGCGCGGTCTCGCGCGTGAGCAAATCGGAATCGCTGCCACGCACCAGCAACACCGGGCAGCGTATGGCATCCCACGCAGCCCACAGCGCCGCTTCGCCTTGCAGCACCATCTGCTCACTCAGCCCCTGAAACGATTTGGCGATCGCCGGATCGTAATGCCGCTTCCACTGGCCGCTCTCTTCCTGCACCAGCACATCGCGTGCCAGCTTGGCCCATTCCTCGTCGCTGTGTGGACCGAATGGCGCAGAGACGGTGCGAATGTAATCCAATCCTTCGTCAAAGCTGGCAAAGCGCTTCTCGGTGCCAAGGTACTCTGCAATGCGGGCAATTGCTGGGAAATTCAGCGTCGGACCCACGTCATTGACGATCATCCGCCGCACCGGCGAATCGGGCAGCGCGGCGAGTCCCATGCCGATCAGGCCACCCATCGATGTGCCGAACCAGTCGACGCGGGGCACATCCAGGCGCGCGACCAGCGTCACCATATCGCTGACGTATTGCGGCACTGCATAGAACTGCGGGTTCTTCAGCCAGGAAGAATGCCCCCGCCCGACGACGTCGGGGCAAATCACCCGATAACGATCCGACAATGCCGCTGCGAGATGATCAAAATCACTTGAAACGCGCGATACGCCATGCACGCAGATCAGGACTTCGGGATTGTCAGGCTCGCCCCACTGCTTGTACGCCATGTGGTGCAGTCCTGCGGGCGACAGACACTGCACCATTTTGAATTGAGGCTGCATCATTCGAGGGCACCCAGGGTTTGTTGTAGAACCTGCCATTTTACTGGGCTATGCGCTTACAATCCCGTCTCTCCCGATACTATCTTGTACCCGTTTCAAGAGGAAGCCAATGCAAAACCGTCCGCTCTCCGGCAAGGCCGCACTGGTCACCGGTTCCACCTCAGGCATTGGCCTGGGCATCGCGCATGCGCTGGCAGCGCAGGGAGCGGACATCCTGTTCAACGGATTTGGCGACGCTGCGCTGATCAAGCAGCTGCAACAGCAAACAGCCAGCGTTCATGGTGTCAACACCGCCTATCACGGCGCCGACATGTCCAAACCCGACGAGATCGAAGCGATGATGAAAGAAGCCACCGCGCACTTCGGCGGCGTGGACATTCTGGTCAACAACGCCGGCATACAGCATGTCGCCAACATCGAGGATTTCCCGACCGATCGCTGGGATGCGATCATCGCGATCAATCTGAGTTCGGCATTTCACACCACCCGGCTGGCGCTGCCCCACATGCAACACAAGAACTGGGGGCGCATCATCAATATCGCGTCGGTGCACGGACTGGTCGCCTCGGCCGGCAAGTCCGCCTATGTGGCTGCCAAGCACGGGCTGATCGGACTAACCAAGGTCACCGCGCTGGAGAATGCGCACACCGGAATTACCTGCAATGCGATTTGCCCGGGCTGGGTGCTCACGCCGCTGGTGCAGAAGCAGGTCGATGCGCGCGCTGCGCACGAAAATATTCCGCTTGAACAAGCAAAAAAGGCGCTGCTGATGGAGAAGCAGCCGTCAGGCGAATTCGTCACGCCCGAAGACCTCGGCGCCATCGCCGTCTTCCTCTGCAGCCCGGCCGCGAATCAGGTACGCGGAGCGGCGTGGAATATGGATGGCGGCTGGGCAGCGCAGTGAGCGCCTGTCCCATGATGCCGCCACCGACCTCATGGGACAGGCTCTAAGTGCGACGAAATAAAAAAGCCAGTCAGCAGCGTGACTGGCTGGCGTTGAGGCTTCACAGCCCCGTCAAAAACGAATCTCGCACCCCGTGCTGTCGATCAGCTCTTCCTTGCTGACACCAGGCGCCATCTCGACCAGCTTCAGGCCATGCTCGGTCACATCCAGCACGGCCATATCGGTGATGATGCGATCGACCACGCCTACACCGGTGAGCGGCAGTGTGCAATGCTCCAGCAGCTTGTGCGACGTCGAGCCATCTTTCGCCTTGGCGACATGCTCCATCAGCACCACGACACGGCCAACGCCAGCGACCAGATCCATCGCACCACCCATGCCCTTGACCATTTTGCCGGGGATCATCCAGTTCGCGAGATCGCCGCGCTCGGATACTTGCATCGCGCCCAGGATGGCGATGTTGATCTTGCCGCCGCGGATCATCGCAAAGGAATCGGCAGAGCTGAAAAAAGATGAGCCTTTCAACGCGGTGACAGTTTGTTTACCTGCGTTTATCAGGTCAGCGTCGATCTCCTCTTCGGTTGGGAAAGGGCCGATACCGAGCAGACCATTCTCCGACTGCAGCCATACGGTTATGTCCTTGGGTACGTAGTTGGCAACCAAGGTCGGCAAACCGATGCCGAGATTCACATAAAACCCGTCCTGCAGTTCTTGTGCGGCGCGCTCCGCCATTTGTTCACGTGTCCATGCCATGTTCGTCGTCTCCGGATTACTGTGCACGCACGGTGCGTTGTTCAATACGCTTTTCGGGATGCTGGTTCACCACGATACGGTGAACAAAGATGCCCGGTGTGTGTACTGCATCAGGATCGATATCGCCCAAACCAACGAGCTCTTCCACTTCGACGATGGTGATCTTGCCAGCCATCGCAACATTCGGATTGAAATTGCGCGAGGTCTTGCGGTAAACCAGGTTGCCGACCGGATCGGCCTTCCATGCCTTGACCAGCGAGACATCCGATACCAGCGAGCGCTCCATCACGTACTGCTCGCCATCGAATACGCGCACTTCCTTGCCCTCGGCGACGATGGTACCCACTCCGGTTTTCGTGAAGAACGCGGGAATGCCGGCTCCGCCGGCACGCAGCTTCTCTGCCAAGGTGCCCTGCGGCGTGAACTCCAGCTCCAGCTCCCCGGCCAGATACTGACGCTCGAATTCCTTGTTCTCGCCGACATAGGATGCCACCATCTTTTTTATCTGCCGAGTATTCAGCAGCTGACCGAGACCGAAACCATCGACGCCGGCATTGTTCGAGATCGCAGTGAGTCCCTTGACACCGGAATCACGCAATGCCGCGATGAGCGCCTCGGGAATGCCGCACAGACCGAAACCGCCCACGGCAATGGTCTGGCCATCCTTGACGACACCCGCCAGCGCGGTGGCAGCGTCTGGGTAAAGCTTTTTCATGAGACTCCCTGAGAAAAGATCGGTATGGGGTGAGCTAGACACAATCCAGCCTGAGATTTTGCCATGAGCGGAGCACTAAACCTAGTCGCCGGGCGTCGGACTCGCAGCGCCTCGCTGAATTTGATCAACCATTATTGCTCGCCTGCTATCGATTGGCTCGGCTGGCGGCTCGACACGGTAAGTTTTGCGTCAGAACGGGCTGAGTAACCGGGCGCGCATTGCTTCCGGCAAGGCGAGGGATTTTTCAATCCGCTGATCCACCCACACCACTTTCGATCCGCCCTCAGCCATCAACACTGCGGGATCATCAACCCGCCGGATCTGATGGATCGTATGAAAGCTCGACCGGCCGAAGTCACCGACCAAGGTGTCGACGTCAATATCGCCCGGATAACGCAACTGTCTCAGGAAAGTGCAATGCGCGCTGATGATCACCGGCCCGACGCCGGACGGATCGGGTGGGCAGCCCATCGCCTCGAACCAGGCAATGCGCGCCTGCTCGAAATAGCGAAAGTAAACGGTATTGTTCACATGCCCCATCGCATCCATGTCGCCCCAGCGTATCGGCATGCGCACGCGGTGCACCCGCGTGTACTGTTCGGACACCGACATCAGAATGCAGACATACCGTCATCTGCCGTCATGATCGCGCCGTTGATAAAGCGTGATTCATCCGATGCCAGCAAGAGCAGCAAAGCATCCAGATCTTCTGGCTTGCCGACGCGTTTGCGTGGCAGCAAGTCGACCAGCTTGCGCCCACCCTCACTGCGGAAGTACTCGCGATTGATCTCGGTCTCGATATAGCCCGGGCAGATCGCGTTCACGTTGATGC
>JBEDGK010000359.1:0-3314 GCA_041174665.1 Pseudomonadota bacterium | reverse complement strand
CCCTGCACCTCGATATGGATGTAGACCCATTCGGCCTGGCCACTCAGGCAGGCTACCCGCACCAGTTTGTCGACGAAGCGTTTGCCGAGCTCTCCGTCATGCACCACTGCGCGTAACTCTTGATCAAGAAAGAGATAGGGCTGGTTCCAGTCAATGCGCGCATGCGCGGCAGGAAAATAGAAATGCATGAAGTCAGGGAAATACCGCTCGATCGCTTCTTTCCATGGACTATCGTAGTCATCCGACACGGCGCGCTCCACCTGTTGCAGATGCGCGGAGAGTGACTCAATTGAAGGAATATTTCGTGAGTGATGGAGAGCGCAGCCGCACTGATGGGTTCAATCGCAGACTGATGAACGCAGACTGTCGTATCCAGATCACGAGACCAGAATATGTTTTAACGAAAGACGACCTGTAAACGGGAATTACAATAAAAAACGCGGGCTATAGCGCCCGCGTTATTTTTCCTTGATCAGGAATTACTTCCAAAGCGCACACTTGGTCTCTGCTTTGGTCACGAATGCCTGTTCGCCCGGGATCACGGCAACCTGCTTGTAGTAATCCCACTCACCCTTGGATTCCGACGGTGATTTTACCTGCATCAGGAACATGTCATGCACCATACGACCATCTGGGCGTACGACCCCATTCTTCGCAAAAAAATCATTGACCTTGGTCGATTTCATCTTCGACATGACCTTGTCACCGTCATCGGTACCCGCCGCCTTGACTGCGTTCAGATAAAAAGTCGTCGCCGAGTAGTCAGCCGCATGCACCATTGAAGGCGCTTTTTTGTTACGGGCCATGAAGCGCTTGGTCCAAGCGCGTGTTTCATCATTCTGATCCCAGTACCAACCATCCGTCAGATACATGCCTTGCGTGACTCCCAGACCCAGCGCATGAATATCATTCACGAACACCAGCAAACCGGCCATTTTCATATTCTTCAGAATGCCGAATTCAGCTGCAGCCTTGATCGAGTTGACCGTATCGCCGCCCGCATTCGCCAACCCTAAGACCTGAGCCTTCGAGGTCTGCGCCTGCAGCAGGAAGGATGAGAAATCCGAGGTGGCCAGCGGATGACGAACCGCGCCCACTACCTTGCCACCACTGGACTTGATCACATCGCTCGCATCTTTTTCCAGTGACTGACCGAATACATAATCGGCTGTCAGGAAAAACCAATCCTTGTAGCCTTGCTTGACAAGCGCAGTGCTGGTACCACGAGCCAGCGCGACCGTGTCATAGGCATAGTGAACGGTATACGGCGTGCATTCTTCATTGGTCAGACGCGAAGTACCCGGACCAATCGCAATAAAGGGTTTCTTTTTTTCAGCAGCCACCTTAGCCATCGCTAGCGCGGTCGCAGAATTTGATCCACCAACCAGCATGTCCAGTCCTTGCTGGTCAAACCACTCACGGGCCTTGCTGGCGGCGATATCAGCCTTGTTCTGGTGGTCGGCAGAGATGAACTCGATCTTTTTACCGTTCACGCTGCCCCCAAAGTCAGCGATCGCCATCTTGATGGCGTCGGCGCCTGCCGGACCATCCACATCCGCATATACACCGGACATGTCGGTGATGAAGCCAATGCGTACCACGTCACCTGAGGTTTGCGCCTGCGCCTCGGAAAACAAACCAGCCAGTGCGAAAGCTGCTGTCGCTGCAATGGCTGTCGTCGGTGTCTTGTTCAATGTCGCCTCCATAATTGCGATATTTAAAATAATTTACTGGCGAAGGAAGAGCGCTCTTGCGTCCCTGTACCGGATACCCCGCCGGAGGAGTCTCCCGACAATTGTCGATCAGATCAGCAAGCCACGATTTGACGATGCGTGGACAAAGCTTCGCGGACGATGTCCGACAATCTTTCGTCATTATGCTGGTCGAGGCTGTTGAGTATAGCTCGTCGCATGCGCGGATCCCAGAATCGACGTATGTGATTGGCGATATCCTGCACTGCCTGTTGACGATCCGGCATGCTCTCGAAAAAAGTACCAATCTGGTTCGCCATTGTGATCAGGTTGTTGATATCCATCGCTAACTCCGTCGATTACGTGCTGTTCAGATATTGTTCAGGCGTTCAGGATGGGCATACACCACATAACTCTGATCACGCATGAAACCAGCCAGTGTCACCCCAGTGGACTCGGCCAGCTGCACTGCAAAACTAGTCGGTGCAGAGATCGCCGCAATGAGTCCCACATTCATGACGGCTGCCTTCTGCACCATCTCGTAACTGGCTCGGCTCGTGATCAGCAAGGCTCCTGTTGTGAAATCCTTGCGTGCAAACGCCATCGCTCCAATCAGTTTGTCGAGTGCATTGTGACGACCGACATCCTCTCGCACAAGGTCGATCTCTCCCATTACATTCATCCATCCAGCCGCATGCGTGGCACCGCTCTGCTGCTGCATGAGCTGTAGGGCCTGCATGGCCGACATGCCACCGAGCAGGTGTATGCCATCGAATCGATGGCGGTGAGTGACAGGCGCCACACAACGCGTCACCTGGGACAGTGACTCCGTGCCACACAAACCACAGCCGGTCCGTCCGGCCAAGTTACGTCGGCGCTCTTTCAAGGTCGCGAAGCGTTCAGCGGCAATGCGAATACGAACCTGCCAACCTTCCGGGGTTACCTCGGCTTCGCATTCATACATCTCGGAGGTATGAGCGATAATGCCTTCGGACAGTGAGAAACCCAACGCGAAATCTTCTAGATCACCAGGCGAAGCGAGCATCACCGCATGCGAGATACCGTTGTACTCTAGGGCGACTGGCACTTCAACTGCGACGACGTCCTGTGAACGCTCAGGTATACCATGCCGGAGACGCAACACGTCTACCGCTTTCAGTGTCCGAGAGCCGGGTCCCAATACAGATTCCTGTTCCTGATGCTCCATTCGGCCGACAGATTTAGCTATCAGTCGTTTCTAATTTCGCCAGTTCCAGTTGCTGTCGGTTAAAGCGCTGGTATTCGCGCTGCCATTCGGAAGTCTGAGTCACTGGCATCACCTGCACCGACGTTACTTTGTACTCCGGACAGTTTGTCGCCCAGTCAGAATTGTCTGTGGTGATAACGTTCGCGCCAGACTCCGGGAAATGAAAAGTCGTGTACACCACGCCCGGCTGCACATTCTCGGTGATGGTTGCCCTCAACACAGTTTGGCCGGAGCGGGATTCAATGCCCACCCAGTCATCCTGACGTATGCCGCGCTCCTCGGCATCATGCGGGTGAATCTCGAGCCGGTCTTCGCTGTGCCATTGAACATTCTCGGTACGTCGCGTCTGCGCGCCGACATTGTACTGAGACAGTACC
>JBEDGK010000358.1:0-15377 GCA_041174665.1 Pseudomonadota bacterium | reverse complement strand
TCTGAACCTCGAAAGATCCGTGGTTGGAATCAATAATGCCTACTCCAAAGCTTGTTATTCCTTCGCCAGCAGCTTCTCTTCTCGACAGTGCTTCGCTTTTTCGCACAGTGAATTGTCCTGTTCCAATCGGCCTTTCCAAATCAGCAGTAATTTCGGGAATCGACGAGTCAGATTGAAAATAATAACTAAATCCATCCGCAAAGCTTTTGATAGCATTTCCTATAAAGCTGAGCGGATTTTGAGCGCGGCTTGCCTGTGAGCTTAGAGTAATCTGCTCTTTCGCCAAGTCGGCCTCAGCCTCTGCAAAGCTACGCCGTCCCTCAAAATGAAGCCCGGCCTTCTCCTGGTCGCGAGCTATATCTCTTAACATGGCCAGCTTTTGAATTTTTTTCGAAACTTTAGGTGGCGTGTGTTTTTCCCAATGCGCTTTCTGAGCATCGTTAAATGCCATCGATCCAGGTTTTGGAAAATTCAGAAAATGCTGATCTGTCGTTTTCTTCGTGTGTAAAAACGGAGCTGATTGTGGTGAAATTGGTTGAGGCTCTGTCTGGCTTCTGGTTGCTGGCAAGAGTACACCAGTGTTTGGCCTTTGTGTTTCATCTTTAAAATTTTCATATGCAACAAGGCTAGATATGGGATACATAATGACTCCAATAAAACCGAAAATAAAATCGCATGTCAGACTTTTACGTGGCGAGCCTTCTATGTGACCCAGCTTCTTCTATAGGTTCATTTTTGGTTTTCTATATCGCTTCAGATGGCTTTCAGAGATCTCACCTGGATGTGTGCGTGGCCAATGCAATTCGCCACAATGCGAAGCCGCCAAATGCCAAGGCCAATTGACCCAGTGCCAAATGAAGCACTGATCCATAAAGCCAAGGAGACACCAAGCCTCCCACCAGCGCTGACAGCATCGTCATCGTGAAAGCCTGGCAGGAGGCGACGGTGCCACGTATGTGCGGGAACAGGTCAAGCACCAGCAAGGTGAGAGAGGGCGCTACCATCGACATCCCTATCGTATAAAAGAATAGTGGTGCAACAGTCCAGGGCAGTGCCGGGGGTAGCAACAGGTGATAGCCGACGTTCAGCGAGGTCGACAGCAGCAGGAAGGCAAACCCCGTCACGATTTGAGTCCGGGTACTTGCACGCCCCGCCATGCGATTGGCTGCCAGCGCCCCAAGAAATATACCCGCCACCGCCGGCACGAACAGCCAGCCGAATTGCGCCGGGCCCAGTCCCAGATGCTGAGTCACCAGTACCGGCGCAGAGGCTACGTACAAAAACAGTCCGGAAAAATTGCAGGCAATCGCTGCGGCCTTCAGCTGGAACATCGGTGAGCTGAAAATCTGCCAATAGTTAGACCATAGTGCCGAAGGGTGGAATGGTTGTCGTCGATCTTCGCTCAGTGACTCAGGCAGTCTGCGCCAGCAGAACCAGAGCATGAGCACGGCGAATGCAAACAGCATCAGAAAAATGCTGCGCCAGACCGACACCGAGACGATCCAGCCGCCAACGATCGGCGCAATCGCTGGCGATACGGAAAAAATCATCGTCACCAGCGACATCATGCGCTCAGCTTCTGCGCCCGCGTATAAATCACGAATGATCGCCCGCCCGATCACGACGCCTGCACCGGCTGACAAGCCTTGCAGAATACGGAACACCCACAGATATTCGATCCGATGCACGGCGGCGCAGCCGATGGAAGCGACTGCATAAACAGCCAGCGAAATCAGGATGATGCTGCGTCGGCCAAATGAATCAGATAGTGCGCCATGCCAGAGCGTCATGATGGCAAATGATGCCATATAAGCCGTCAGTGTTTGCTGCACTTGCATCGGCGAGGCAGCCAGACTTTCGCCGATGACAGGAAACGCAGGCAAATAGGTATCGACCGAAAACGGCCCGATCATTGCCAGAGCCGCCAGCAGCAGCGCGAGCACCCCTGCAGAGGTGTTCGCGCCG
Organism: Pseudomonadota bacterium; assembly: GCA_041174665.1. Classification (GTDB taxonomy): domain Bacteria; phylum Pseudomonadota; class Gammaproteobacteria; order Burkholderiales; family Burkholderiaceae_D; genus Pernthalerella. The sequence goes on along the minus strand of JBEDGK010000358.1, from coordinate 13,412 downwards.
CTATTGTCAGGCATGGATTGCTTGCTTCAAATGCCGCCGATACAGAGATATTTCAGTTCAAGGTATTCGTCGATGCCGTATTTCGATCCTTCACGGCCAAGCCCCGATTGCTTGACGCCGCCAAACGGGCCGACCTCATTCGAAATCAGTCCGGTATTGATCCCGACCATGCCATATTCCAGTCGCTCCGCCACGCGCCAGACGCGGCCGATATCCTGCGTATAGAAGTAACTGGCCAGACCGAAGTCGGTATCGTTCGCCGCAGCGATGGCTTCTTGTTCGGTGTGGAAGCGAATCACGGCGGCTACTGGGCCGAAGGTCTCTTCCTGCATGATCTTCATGTTACGACTGACGTTCGACAGGACGGTTGGCTGGTAAAACAGTCCGCCCAACGAGTGTTCAGCACCGCCCGTTTCCAGCTTCGCACCTTTGCCGAGTGCATCGCCCACATGGTCTTTTACCTTGGCGACTGCCTGATCGTCGATCAGTGGGCCTTGTTGCACGCCTTGCTCGAAGCCATTGCCGACCTTGATTTTCGCCGCGCCAGCAGACAGTTTTTTGACGAATTCATCGTAGACCTTGTCTTGCACGTAAAAGCGGTTGGTGCAGACGCAGGTCTGACCGGCATTCCGGTATTTGGAGATCAACGCTCCCTCGATCGCTGCATCAATGTCCGCATCATCGAATACGATGAAGGGCGCATGGCCGCCGAGTTCCAGCGCCAGTTTTTTGATGGTAGGCGCGCTCTGCGCCATCAGAATGCGCCCCACCGGCGTTGAACCCGTGAACGAAATATGACGAACTATCGGGCTGGAGCACAGCACCTTGCCAATCGCGATCGATTGTTCGCTATCCGAGGTAAGCACATTGATCACGCCGGCGGGAATGCCGGCACGATGGGCGAGTTCCGCCAGCGCCAGTGCCGATAGCGGTGTCTGTTCCGCAGGTTTGATAACAATCGTGCAGCCAGCTGCCATCGCGGGCGCAATTTTACGAGTGATCATCGCAATCGGGAAATTCCACGGCGTGATCGCAGCGCAGACGCCAATGGGCTGCTTCAGTGTGACCAGACGCCGGTCGGCCGCCGGTGAGGCCAGCACATCGCCGTTGACGCGCTTGGCCTCTTCCGCAAACCACTCGATAAAGCTCGCGCCATACATCACCTCGCCCTTGGCTTCTGGCACGGGCTTGCCTTGCTCTGCGGTCATCAATTTGGCCAGATCGTCTGCGTTGGCCAGGATTAGTTCAAACCATTTGCGCATCAACTGCGCGCGTTCCTTGCCGGTCTTTGCCGCCCAGCCGGAAAACGCCCGAGCAGCAGCGGCGATCGCCTGTTCAGCCTCCTTTGGCCCCAGATTGGGGACATCGACGAGTTGACTGCCGTCGGCGGGATTGGTGACTGCAAAACGGGAAGCGGCATCAACCCACTGGCCGTCGAGCCATGCTTGAGTTTTTAGCAGTTGCGGATCCGACAATTGGGAATCCAGAGCGTCGTTTTTCGACATGAATGCTCCTGAAATAACACAAAAAACAACAGCATAACTGATCACTGCCGAGGAGTAAGCGGCGGGTGATTTGGCTTTTCAAAAAGCGGTATTTCCAAGGAACGTTTTATTGCCCAAAAGTTACTGAGCAATGGCAATTTTTAACTTGAAATAATGAGGAATAAAGCCATGAGTAGAGCTGACAATGACAACCGAAAATCAAAAAAATTTACATTTGAAGATTTTGAGAAAGAATGGAGTGCTCTCGAGCAAGCAGCCAAAGCAGCGACGTCTAGCGAGACGAATGGAACGGGAAACAAAGCGCCCGCCATGAAAGTTAAAGCCCAAGAGAAAGAGCAAGTGAGACCGACGGTCACACAAACGGATACGGGAGATGGCAACCGAAATTCAGGTGCTGCTGAATTCACGCATACGCCACCCGTTACCACTCGCCGATCAGAAAAACCCAAGAAATTAGATTTTTCATCGACCGTTAAATCGTCTGATGGACCCTCTACTTCGCCACGGAAGATCGATAAATCCTTCGAAAGCCCGAGGCGGGGAAATATTACTCATCGGGAAGCTGAGAAAATTCCATCAAATGAATCGCCGAGTACTACGCCGAGAGGACGGGGAGACGAAAAATCTCCTATACCGAATAATTCCTCTGCACGTAAATTCAGAAAAGAAGTCAGCAGAAAATTCGCTGATATAAAGTTGAACCTGTCAGGGGTATCAGAAAAAATATCAACTGCACGAATCAGTCCGCCGTCGTCGCCAGGTAGTTCCGGCAGGGTTTCTCCATCCAAGATATCTCCCAGAAAAAAAATCAGTAATCTGCTGAAAGATGTACCTGTCGAAGCCAGAAATCAGGCAGCCAAAGCCTATCTCAAACTTCAGCAGGATCCGGTTTATCAAAAGGCAGATGCAAAAAGAAAAAGCATATTGCTTAATGCGAAAATGATTGGAGTGCTTTCGGATAAAAAAATAGCTTTTGATGAGAAAAAGCCGCAGGCTCTGGCGGTAGATGCAGAGGCGCGTTCAAAAAACATGATTGTTGATATGGAGGTAGATCTGACTGATCCGGAATTTGCAGATTTTTATTCAAATGCAGCAGATGCCGCATTTATGAAGCCTTGGTCCAAGGATTCCTCCGATATCACAGACCCTAATGGCAGGCCTATGGGAGACAAAACCAAAGTAAAACCGACCTTCATTCGAGATTTTCGGAATTCGGTTTATCAGCAAAAAGAAAAAAACGGATCGATACGCACCATTGCTTCTATCGAAGAATTCCTTGATTTCTTCGCTTCTGATGATAATCAAGAAATGGGAATGATGGTCAGCAATGTAGCATCCCAAAATCTGGGAGTGTTCTTCAAGAACGTGCTGTTCAGGCGGCAAGGCAAGGACGGGCAATGCCAGTCCATTTTGCGATTGGCTGACGGAACTCCGATTCAGCCGCTCGCGAATTTCAAGGCGAAATATGTATTAAGCAGGGATTCCGCTGGCAATATCATTATTGATTACGAGTCTCATTGTGACAGCAGCACCGGCAAAGGTGGGTTGCGGGCGACGAAGGTTCAGGAAAATCCCCAGAATATTGAGGTTGGGGATCATGCCAGCATCACGATTAAAACCAGGGTGACCTTCGCTCCTGATGGTGAGTGGAGCATTGACGATCCGCATGTGTATGCAGAATTTTGGAATACCGAAAAAGAATCCTGATATTCTTCGTATCAGTTTCCGTTTTGGTTATCGGTTCCGGTTCGACCCCGCCACCATCTCGAACCGGAACAGCCTGCACTCGATAGCGCCGTTGAAAAACGGCGTTTTTTTTGATTCTTTCAAACGCAGCATACGGGGCAGGCTGAGGTCAGCCGTGAACAGGCACGCGGTCCAGCCGGCAAAGCGGCTTTTGAGCGTGCTGCCAAACGTGCTGAAAAACGCCACCGCGAGTTCATCCGGCGCCTGCTGCCGATCGCCACGCACGCCGATACGCTCACCATAAGGCGGATTGGCGATCAACAAGCCGGGCTGCTCCGTCGGCGGCTTGATTTCCTGCGCATCAATCTGCTTGAGCGGAATCTCAAACGGTATGCCGGCGCGCTGCAAATTGTTGCGAGTCATGACCAGCATGTCACCAGAGATATCGCTGCCATAGATATTGATCTCAGTGGGTACGAAAGGGGCGGGCACCGCATCGCGTATCGCCTGCCAGTCAGCTGCACGAAAACCATGGAATTTCTCGAATCCGAAACGACGATGCGCACCCGGCGGTATCCCGGCCAGCATTTGCGCGGCTTCGACCAGCAAGGTGCCCGAGCCGCACATCGGATCCAGCAAAGGCACGCCCGGCTTCCAGCCTGCAGTGCGCAACAACCCGGCGCCGAGGTTCTCTCTAAGCGGCGCATCGCCGGTTTCCTGACGCCAGCCGCGCTTGAACAGCGGCTCGCCTGATGTATCGAGGTATAGCGTGACCGTGCGGGTATCCAGAAAGCCGGAGATCCGCATGTCAGGCGTGCGCGTATTCACCGAGGGGCGCTTGCCTTCGCGATCACGGAAGCGGTCGCAGATTGCATCTTTGATCTTCAGCGTGATGAATTCCAGACTTTTCAAGGGCGATTTAATTGCGGTGACATCGACTCGGATCGTGTGCTCGACGCCGAACCATTGTTCCCAAGTCGCAGCCAGCGCCAGATCGTAGATGTGATTTTCGTTGGCGTAGCTGCCGTGCGCGATGCGCAGCAGTACACGCGAAGCGATGCGCGAATGTAAATTGATGCGCATCGCATCCGCTAATTGTCCGGAACAATGGACGCCGCCGGGTACCTGGTTGTGGATGGTCAGCGTAGTGCTGGATGAAGCGATTTCTTGCAGTTCCTCGGTCAGCGCAGTTTCAAGTCCGCGCGGGCAGGGGCAGAAATAGGAGAGAGGCTTTTGCACAGTGAACCTTTTATCTGTTGAGGCCAGACATCCAAGCGTGCTGGCCTGAGGGTGAATCTATGATCAGCGAGCCAGCATTCGCTCGACAAAATCCAGTCGGTCCTGTCCCCAGAACCCTTGACCATCGACGCTGTACCAAGGCACGCCGAATACATGGGTGTTCAGTGCTTCTTCGGTATTTTTTGCGTACTCGGCGGCGACGGCATCACTGGCGGTGTGGGCAAGCAGTGCCTTGCCATCCAGTCCGATACTGTCGGCGATGGCGATCAGCGTGGCCTCATCGGCAATATTCTTTTCTTCCGACCAGACGGCGCGGCCCAATGCGAAGGCCAGATCAAGCGCCTTGTCCGTGCCATTTTTTTGCAGGGCGGCGAGGATCAGCTTTGCGCCGGGTTCACCCGACACAGGGAAGAATTTCGGATGCAGGTTCAGCGGGATATTCAGAAATTCACTCCAGCGCTGCAGCTCGGCCAGTCGGTAGGCCTGACGCTGCGGCGGTCGCTGGGCGACAGGCACGCCGCCGGATACGCTGAATACTTTTACGATGTCTGCCGGCCGCAGATGGATGTGTGCGCCATGCTTGCGGGCGATAGCCACAAAACGCTGATGTCCCATGTATGACCACGGAGATTGCGGTGCCATGAAATAGTCGACTGATTTGCTCATTAGAGCCTCCGTATTTTTATGTGGGAATAGGTTTTATTGGAAAGGCTTGACCACGACGAGTATCACTGTAGCCAGCATGCCCACGACTGGGGCTTCATTGAACCAGCGATACCAGACATGTGAGCGCGTGTTTTCGCCCTGCTCGAACTGCTTCAGTATTCGCTTGCAGAGATGATGGTAGCCAATCAGCAGGAACACCAGCACCATCTTCAGATGCATCCATGCGCTGTTCTGGCCGATCCCGTAGCCTAGCCATAGCCACAGGCCTAGAGCCAGTGCAGGAATCATTAGCAAGGTCATAAAGCGATACAGCTTACGGGCCATCAATAGCAGGCGTGCTCTGGCGACTTCATTGTCTTCCATCGCCAGATTCACAAAAATGCGCGGCAAGTAGAACAGCCCGGCGAACCATGAGGCGATAAAGACGATATGTAGTGCCTTAACCCACAACATGGTCAAATCCTCACTTCGCCATGGCCGAGTACCAGATACTTCAATGAAGTCAGACCCTCCAGACCCACTGGGCCGCGCGCATGCAGTTTGTCATTCGAAATACCGATCTCGGCGCCGAGTCCGTATTCAAAGCCATCGGCAAAGCGGGTCGAGGCATTCACCATCACCGACGCTGAATCTACCTCTCGCAGAAATTTCATGGCGCGCGTGTAGTCTTCAGTGATGATGGCATCCGTGTGCTGCGAAGAGTAGGTGTTGATATGGTCAATTGCTTCATCGACATTGGCGACGACCTTCACGGACAGGATGGCATCCAGATATTCGGTGCGCCAGTCTTCCTCAGTCGCAGCTGTCAGGTGCGGATAACCGGCCAGTAGTGTCAGAGACTCCGGATCGCAGCGCAGCTCGACCTGCTTGTCGACATATAGTTTCGCCAGCTCAGGTAGCACTTTCGGTGCGATCTCACGGGCGATCAGCAGGGTCTCCATGGTGTTGCAGGTACCGTAGCGATGGCACTTGGCATTAAAGGCGACGGGCAGTGCTTTGTCGATATCTGCTTTGTCATCGATGTACACATGGCAGATGCCATCGAGGTGCTTGATCATCGGTACTTTGGATTCTTTCATCAGCCGCTCGATCAGTCCTTTGCCACCACGCGGAACGATCACATCCACGAATTCGGGCATCGTGATTAGCGCACCGACCGCCGCACGATCTGTTGTTTCGACGATCTGTACCGCCTCGGCGGGCAAGCCAGCGCCGGACAGGCCTTCTTTCACCAGCGTGGCCAGTGCCTGATTGCAGTGAATTGCCTCAGAGCCGCCGCGCAGTATGGTGGCATTACCGCTCTTGATACAGAGTCCTGCAGCATCGACGGTGACATTCGGCCGTGCTTCATAAATGATGCCAATCACGCCCAGCGGTACGCGCATCTGACCGACCTGAATGCCGGTGGGGCGGTACTTCATGTTGCTGATCTCGCCGATCGGGTCGGGCAGTGCGGCGATTTGCTCCAGCCCTTCGGCCATGGTGGCGATCGCTTTTTCTGATAACGTCAGTCGATCTACCATCGCCGCAGCAAGACCATTGGCGCGTGCGGCTTCCAGATCTTTTTGGTTGGCTGCGGTCAGCAACGCTGAATCGCGACGTATGCCGGCCGCGATCAGTTCCAGCGCACGGTTCTTCGCAGAGGTATCGGCCTTGGCCATCGCGCGCGAGGCTTTGCGTGCGGCTTTTCCAATTTGACTCATGTACTCTTGAATATCCATCCTGGTATTCCTGTTGATGCGATTGACGCGATTGATGCGTTGTGATGTCAGTTATGCTTGCTTTGCAATTTTCAGTGCCAACTGCAGCAGCGCATCCCAGGGATCGCCTGCAAATCGCTTGCTGCGCAAACCTTTGACCATTCGGTCGACCTGCGCGGCTTCACGCATCGCAGATTGCAGTACCGAGAGCTTTAATCGGGCAATGGCTGAAGGCATTAGTCGCTCACGCGGGCCCCGGATCCGGTATTCCTTCATCAGCATCGGCAGTGGTCGTCCGTCATTGGTAGCGAGCTTGAGCTTCATAAGAATGCGGATCTCCTCACTCACGGCCCAGAGCACCAGCGGCAGCGCCTCACCTTCGCCTTTCAGCCCTTCCAGCATTCGCATCAGCCGCGCGACATCGCCGGCCAGCATGGCTTCAGATAGCTTGAACACATCGTAACGGGCGACATTGAGTACCGCATCCTGTATCTGCTCGGCAGACAGACGCCCTTCAGGATACAACAGGCTCAGCTTGCGGATTTCCTGATGCGCAGCGAGCAGATTTCCCTCGACCCGCTCGACCATGAAATCCAGCGAGGCCCTGTCCGCGCTCTGGCCTTGCGCGGCCAGGCGCTGCCCAATCCAGCTCGACAGCTGCGGACGCTCGACCAGCGGGATATCCACATACACGCCAGACTGCTGCAGCGCAGTCACCCAAGCCGCTTTTTGGGTCGCCCAATCCAGCTTGGGTAGCGTGATCAGGGTCAGCGTATCGCTTGCCTCAGCAACCTGCGCGCACGCCTTAGCGTAGTCCTGCAGCGCCTGACTGCCTTCCTTGCCGGGCTTGCCGCCAGGGATGCGCAGCTCGATGAGTTTACGATCGCCAAACAGCGACATCTCCTGACTGGAGGCCAGCAACTCGCCCCATTTGAAATGGCGATCAACCGTCAGCACTTCACGTTCGGAGAATCCCTGACTGCGCGCGCGAATACGTATGCGATCCGCCGCCTCGAGTGCCAGCAAATGCTCGTCACTGACGAGCACGTACAGTGGCGCCAGCGTCTTGGCAAGATGCGCATCCAGCGCTTCGGCGCGCAGCTGCATCACCTATAGCGCAGGCTTGATCTGCGACAGCCGCCGCATCACCTGACTGACCGCGTCAGCACGAAGATCGTTGTAAATCAGACGTTCCTCGGTTTCTTTTGCCAGCGCTTGCGATTCTGAGAAGCTCATGAAGGTCTGAAGCGCGAGCTCAGTCGGCTCGAGCAGCACGCCATTATCCTTGCCAAGGACGTCGAAACGCAGACGATAAAGCAGACTGTATTCACGCACCTGACCCTGGGCATTGATTGTCAGGACTTTCTTTTCCTGGTTTTCTTGCAGGATGCGTAGCGTCACGTCAGCTGACTTGCGGTCCGTTGCCAGCGCGGTCTTGCCCTGCGCGAGTATTGCTGTGCGCAAGTCGCGCTCGATCGCGGTGCCGGTGGAGGCTTCCAGATGCACGGAATTGAATTCCAGTTTCGCATCGGGACGCGCGCCCCGCAGCTGGAATCCACACGAGGCCAGCGGCAGAATCATCAGTGCGGATATCCAGAGTCTGCGCGAATTTTGCATGAGCTTCTCCTGCGTGAGATTGTCTTTGTCAGGCGACGATATTCACCAGCTTGCCCGGCACGACGATGATTTTTTTGGGCGTACCTGCAACATGCTTCTGTACCTGCTCATTTGCCAGAGCCGCCGCTTCGATGCTGGCCTTGTCTGCCGCTTTGGGCACCGTGATGCTACCGCGAAGTTTGCCATTGACCTGAACCACGAGCTCGATCTCGGCCTGCTCGAGCGCGCTGCTGTCGACAGTGGGCCAGGGCGCATCAAGAATGTCCCCATACGGCTTCGCGTAGCCCAGCGCTTCCCATAGCGCATGCGTGATGTGCGGCGAAACGGGATATAACACGCGCAGGAAGATGCCAAAGCATTCGGACACGACCGCGCGGCTGTCAGCGGCATCGCTGAAGCTGGCACCCTCGAGCAGATTCAGCATCTTCATGCAGGCAGATACCACGGTGTTGTATTGCAGACGGCGGTAATCATTGTCCGCCTGCTGCAGTACCTTGTGTATCTCGCGCCGCAGGGTCTTTAGCTCGGCACTCAGCGCCGTAGGTAGTGAGGCTGATGCATCGATCAGTGCAGATTTCGTATGCGCGAAAGCCCATACACGGCGCAGAAAACGCTGCGCACCCTCGACACCGGCGCCCGACCACTCCAGCGTTTGCTCGGGCGGCGACGCGAACATTGTAAACAGTCGCGCGGTATCGGCGCCGTACTGGTCGATGATGGCTTGCGGATCGATGCCATTGTTCTTGGACTTCGACATTTTTTCTGTGCCGCCGATTTGCACCGGCTCGCCATCCGATGTCAGTTTGGCGGAGACAGGGCGGCCCTTGTCATCCAGCTTCAGCGTCACGTCTTCGGGATTGAACCAGAGCTTCTTGCCGGATTCATCCTCGCGATAGTAGGTCTCGTTCAGTACCATGCCTTGCGTGAGCAGGTTCACGAAAGGCTCATCGAACCTCACCAGACCGAGATCGCGCATCACCTTGGTCCAGAAGCGCGCATACAGCAGGTGTAGCACCGCATGCTCGATGCCGCCGATGTACTGGTCCATAGGCATCCAGTAATCATTGCGCGCATCAACCATCGCATCCGCGCTGCCCGGCGAGCAATAGCGCATGTAGTACCAGGAGGAGTCGACAAAGGTGTCCATCGTGTCGGTCTCGCGGCGCGAGGGCTTGCCACAGCTCGGGCAATCGACCTTGAGGAAGTTCTCGTGCTTGTTCAGTGGATTGCCGCTGCCATCGGGCACGCAATCTTCCGGCAGCACGACGGGCAGATCTTTTTCCGGCACCGGAACATCGCCGCAGGAAGGGCAGTGAATGATCGGGATCGGCGTACCCCAGTAACGCTGGCGTGAAATACCCCAGTCGCGCAGACGGTAAGTAATTTTTTTCTCGCCGACGCCTTTGCTTGCCACATCATTGGCAACGGCATCAACGGCTTCCTGATAACCCAAGCCGTCGTATTTGCCGCTGTTGATGCAACGACCGTTTTCCTTGTCGGCATACCATTCCTGCCAGGCTTCGGTGCTGTAAGTCTCGCCGTCAACTGCAATCACCTGCTGTATGGGTAGGTGGTATTTTTTTGCGAATGCAAAATCGCGTTCATCGTGGGCGGGTACGCCCATCACCGCGCCATCGCCATAGCTCATCAGTACGTAGTTACCGACCCAGACATCGATCGCCTTGCCCGTCAGTGGATGCGTAACGGTCAGACCGGTGGGCATGCCTTTCTTTTCCATTGTCGCCATATCGGCTTCGATCACGCTACCCTGCTTGCACTCAGCAATGAAAGCGGCGAGCTCAGCATTGCCAGCCGCTGCATGAGCGGCCAGCGGATGTTCGGGCGCGACTGCGCAGAAGGTCACGCCCATGATCGTGTCGGCGCGTGTGGTGAAGACCCACATCTTGCCGTCATTGATCAGCTGACCATGATCGCCCTTGATCTGGTGAGTGAAGGCAAAGCGCACGCCGGTGGATTTGCCGATCCAGTTCGACTGCATGATGCGCACGCGCTCCGGCCATCCGGGCAGCCTGTGCTCGACATGATCGAGCAGCTCTTCTGCATAGTCGGTGATGCGCGCGTAATACATTGGTATCTCGCGTTTCTCGATCACCGCGCCCGAGCGCCAGCCGCGACCGTCGATTACTTGCTCGTTTGCCAGAACGGTTTGGTCGATCGGGTCCCAATTCACCGTGCCAGTCTTTTTGTAGATGATGCCTTTCTCCAGCATCTTCAGGAACATCCACTGGTTCCATTTGTAATAGTCGGGGCTGCAGGCGGTCATTTCGCGCGACCAGTCGATCGCCAGACCCATTGCCTGCATCTGCTGCTTCATGTGGTCGATGTTTGCATAAGTCCACTGCGCAGGGGGGACGTTGTTGGCCATCGCGGCATTTTCGGCGGGCATGCCAAATGCATCCCAGCCCATCGGCATGAGCACGTTGTAGCCGCTCATGCGCAACTGGCGCGCCATCACATCATTGATCGTGTAATTGCGCACATGGCCCATGTGCAGCTTACCCGACGGATAGGGCAGCATTGAGCAGGCGTAGAACTTCTTTTTTTCTCGTCCCTGAGCGTCGCGAGCGTGCTCGACGACCTGATAGGCGTCGGTCTTGTTCCAGTGCTCCTGCGCTGCGCGTTCAACGTCGGCCGGGCTGTATTTGTCTTGCATCTTGGGTGAACGGAGAGAGTGTCGGTGTAGCCCGCCATTATACCGGCTGGGGGTGGGGGGAATGGGCGTGCGCGCGAAGGTGGGAACGCTGTTGCGGAGATTGCCTTCTTGCGCGCCGGGATGACGATTTGAGCTGGGGGGGGAGGTGTGGGGAAGTCTGTCTGACGGCGGTGAACAGGGACTATCTTGATTGATAGGTCAATATAGTTAACTACTGATAACTACGGATACCTATCGATAACAGCTCTGCGCTGTGTCTTACCTGCCACCTTCCTTCGGATCCGTCACAAACCCGATCTTGTTCATTCCGCCGTTCTGCGCCGCTGACATCACCTGCGCGATCACCTCATAGCGAGTGGATTTGTCAGCGCGCAGCTGCAGTTCGGGTTGAGGTTGCTTTTGCGATGCGGTGGCGATGCGCTGCGACAGCTCTTCACGGGTGATGGCCGCATTGTTCCAGAACAGCTTGCCCTCCGCATTGATCGCCAGTGTGATGGTCTCGGGCTTCTCCGGGGCGGCCTGAGATTGTGCGTTCGGCAGTTCCAGCTTGATCGCATGCGTAAACAGTGGCGCGGTAATGATGAAGATCACCAGCAGCACCAGCATCACGTCCACCATGGGAGTGACATTGATCTCTGCCATCGGTGCCTGATGCTGGTTGTCGTTAAATCCGCCGAAGGCCATCGTGCGCTCCCTGTGCTGTCGTTGATCAGGCTGGCTTGCGCATGGTGACGCGAGTGCCAGTGGTCAGATGCGCGTGGAGATCATGCGCAAACGCATCGAGCTCGGCCAGCGTGACTCGGTTGACGCGGGTAAATGCGTTATAGCCGAGCACAGCGGGAATCGCGACCACGAGACCGATCGCGGTCATGATCAGCGCCTCGCCTACTGGACCCGCGACTTTGTCGATCTGTATGGTGCCAGCTGCCGAGACTGCGGCAAGCGCGTGATAAATACCCCAGACGGTTCCAAACAGGCCGATGAAAGGCGCGGTCGATCCGACTGAGGCCAGCAGCGTCAGTCCGCTCTCGAGGCGGGAGGACACGCGATTGATCTGCTGGCGCAAAGTCCGGGTGACCAGCTCGCCGAGGTCGACGCTCGCATTCAGCGATTGCCCCTTGGATTTAATGCTCACTGCTTCGACAGCGTGGGTGGCCAGCGCCGAGTACACATGCTCGGTGTCTTCATGTTTGAGCAGGGCGATCGCATCGTCCAGGTTGGGTGCATCCCAGAAGCGCTCCAGCGCGCCGGCGCTCTGTCGTATGCGCCACGATGTCCAGGCTTTTGAAAGAATGTAATACCAGCTGACGACTGACATCAGCAGCAACAGGTAAGCCACGCTGTGGGTGACGGCATCGCCTTGCGCCCAGTAGTGGGCAAAGCCGAGATTCTGGTTGATGTTGTCGTTCATTCGTTCCCGCTGGATAAAGTTCAGTTCTGGAGTTTAAAGGGAATGGGCACCTGATACCACTCATCGACGGGCTTGCCATCGAGCGTTGCAGGGTTGAAGCGCCATGATTTCACTGCCTCGACCGCCGACTGATCAAGCCGCGGAAAACCGCTGGAGGATTTTACTTCCACGTTGGCTGCGCTACCGTCGCTCTTTACCAGCACGCGAAGCATAACCGTGCCTTGTTCGCCCATGCGCTTGGACATTGTTGGATACACCGGCCTGGCATTGCTGGCGCTATAGCTGGCCGAGATGCTGACGTCGGTTTTTGCTGCCGGGGCAGGCGGTGCGGGCGGCGCGGGCGGCGCCTGAGGCACCTGAGGCACCGGTGCAGGTCTGGGCGCCGGCGCCGGTTCTGGTGGTTGCGGCGCCGGTTTGGTTTCGGGCACGTTCACGGTGGGTGCCGGCGTGGTTGGCGGAGTGGGCACGGGCGCGGGAGGCGCTGGCCGAGGCGGCTCCGGCTGCACGGGTTCGGGTTTGGGTGGCTTGGGTTTCGGCGGCTCAGGCTTGGGCGGCTCGGGCTTGGGCGGCTCGGGCTTCGGCGGCGGTGGCTCCGGCTTGGGGCGTACGAGCTCGATGATCACCGGCGGCTTCTCGACGTCATCATGCGCGTGCTTCAGCAAGCCCATGGACACGATGATGATTGCCACGACATGCAGCGCCACCGACACGGCGGCGGAAACACTGGAATGCCGTTTAAGGGTCATCAGCAGCAGGTGCAAGTGGCTAGGACCGGCGACTTATCGCAGGCCGAGCACATCCTGCATGTCAAACAGGCCGCTGGCTTGATCTCTCAGGAAGCGCGCCGCGCGCAGACTCCCATGCGCATACGTGACGCGGCTGGATGACTTATGGGTGATTTCGATGCGCTCGCC
>JBEDGK010000357.1:0-12050 GCA_041174665.1 Pseudomonadota bacterium | reverse complement strand
CCCCAGAAAGGTCGAGCCGTGCCTCATCCAGCACGCACCGCGCCCGCCCATCTTCCAGCCACAGCAGCTGGAATAACCCATGATGGCGATGCGGCCTGATCTCCCAATTGTGCAAGCGGCTGCGCTCGGCGATGGACTCGCAATGGATCGGATCTGGCGTCGGCGCTGCCCGGTTTTCCCCATACAGCTGGAAAATTGGGACCTCGGCGGCGGGGGTCGGTGACGAACGCATCGCGGCAAACCTGATCGGCCAAAAACCCTCGAAATGTACAAGTTTATGCGTGTAAAGTCTATTCCCGCTACCGCTCGCTTGTCCCACCATCACACTATTCCAATCGACAATGCGGGCGACTCCGCCCCAGAGACAAGAAGGCCAACATGAACACCCAGGTCGTCATCATCGGCGCCGGCCCCTCTGGACTGCTGCTCGGCCGACTCCTCGCACTGCAGGGCATAGATAACATCATCGTCGAGGCGAAATCCCCAAACTACGTGCTCTCACGCATACGCGCAGGTGTGCTGGAGCAAGGCACTCAGATGCTGCTGCGCGAGGCTAAGGTCGCCGAGCGCATGGACCGCGAGGGTCATGTGCACGAGGGATTCGCCTTGTCATTTCTGGGCCGGATGGAACGTATCGACCTGAAGGCGCTCACCGGAGGCAAGACAGTCATGGTCTACGGGCAGACAGAGGTCACTAAAGACCTGATGGATGCGCGCACCCAATCCGGCATGCAGAGCATCTATGAGGCTGAGGATGTGATGCCGCATGATTTTTATGGCGAACATCCCCATGTGAGCTTCACCAAGGATGGAAAACGGCACACGATCCACTGCGACTACATCGCAGGCTGCGACGGTTTTCATGGCGTCGCGCGCAAATCGGTGCCGGCAGACAAAATCACCCTGTTCGAGCGCGTCTATCCGTTTGGCTGGCTGGGCGTGCTATCACGTACGCCACCGGTCTCGGATGAACTGATTTATGCGAACCATGAACGTGGCTTCGCGCTGTGCAGCATGCGCTCGGCAATGCTGTCACGCTACTACGTGCAATGCTCCCTCGATGACCACACCGAGGGCTGGTCGGATGCACGGTTCTGGGATGAGCTCCGTTCGCGATTGCCAACGGACGTCGCGAACCGTCTCGTCACCGGCCCTTCCATCGAAAAAAGCATTGCGCCGCTACGCAGCTTCGTCGCCGAGCCCATGCAATTCGGCCGCTTGTTCCTGGTGGGCGATGCTGCACATATCGTGCCACCCACGGGTGCCAAAGGACTTAACCTCGCGGCCAGTGATGTTTACACTCTTTATAACATCTTGCGTAAGCGTTATCGGGAAAACCGCACTGATCTGATTGCACGGTACTCAGAGATCTGCCTGCGCCGCATCTGGAAAGCAGAACGTTTTTCCTGGTGGATGACATCGATACTGCACAAATTCAGCGACGATCCCTTTAATCAGCGGATACAGGAGGCAGAACTGGATTATTTCACCAGCTCCGAGGCAGGCCGAATAAACATCGCGGAAAATTATGTTGGGCTACCCTACGAATTGGTTGAATAGCCGACAAACATGACATCGCTTGCCCAAATCGGTTAAATTCGGTACATACAGAAATTCGCCGCTCCAATGAACCAGTCCGTCCCCAAGATGCCCGCGACATCGCTGAACCTCAGCGTGCTCAAGGCAAGTTGCTCCGCTTGCAGCATGCATCAGCTCTGCCTCCCCATGGGACTGGGCGAGTCCGACATGCACCGACTGGACGAGATCATCGGCCGGCGCCGCAAAGTACCCAAAGACAGCCTGCTGTATCGGATGGATGATGCGTTCACCAACCTGTATGCGATAAGACTGGGACACTTCAAGACCTATCAAGTGACTCCGGGCGGCGAGCAGCAGATCACCGGTTTTCAGATGGCGGGCGAACTGCTCGGCATGGATGCGATCAGCACTGATCGTCATCATTGCGATGCGGTGGCGCTGGAAGATAGCGAAGTCTGCGAAATACCTTTTGCCCGGCTCGAGGAATTATTTGGCACCCTACCGACGCTGCTGCATCATTTCCATCGGATGATGAGTCAGGAAATCACGCGTGAGCAGAACGTGATGCTGTTGCTAGGGAACATGCGCGCCGAGCAGCGCTTCGCTGCTTTCCTGATCAATCTGTCGTCTCGTTACGCGGCGCGTGGGTACTCATCAACGACTTTCCAGCTGCGCATGTCGCGCGAAGAGATCGGCAACTATCTCGGTCTGACGATAGAGAGCATCAGCCGACTGCTGTCTCGCCTGAAAAAACAGGGATTGCTCAGAGTAGCGAACCGCGAGATCGAATTGCTCGATCTGCATACGATGCGCGCGCTGGCAGCGGGCACGGAAACTTGCCGCTAAAAGTGCGATCTTCGTTTTTCTTGTCAGAACGGTGGTCGCGCAGAGTTTTCCGTCCGGATCAGATACAAGCTCAACATGCTAGCCAGCGCGCAGAAACTCCAGAAAAAGAAAAAGCCTATGGTATAAGCGGCGATGGGCGGCCACTCCACATGCCCGCCGATCATCATCAGATCTGCCGGATCAAACAGCGAGAAAAAGAAACCATCCGCCATCGCAGCCGTCAGGAAGGATGGCCACAGTACAGTCATCGCCAGCTTCATTATCGTCTTTCCTCCTTCGCATCCTGAACGCTTCACAGCGCTGGTTGGATGTCTGTCGTTGTCTGTAGCGGCCACAACCATTCACCATGCAAACGCCAGCTGCGCGCAACATCTTCCATTTGTACCTGCCAGCGCGCTCGTTCCAGCAGCGGCAATGCGACGGCGAATACACCGCTGTGATCTGGCGTAGCGACCAGACGAATATCTTTCTCCGGCACGGTGGGATGCACCAGCAGCAGGTTCAGTGGCGCTTCGTTGGTGGTGCCGCGCAGCTGCCCGACAAGAGCGCCGGCGGCAACATCGTAGCGAAGTGACAGCGAGAGACCGAGGCTTGCCGCAACACGATCGCGACGAAGATCGTGATTGATTGCCTTACCCTGCTTGTAGTAATCGTCAACGACCAAGGCATCAGCACCAGAAAACGAGATCCACATCGTGATGAAGCCTGCGATCAGCACCGTGGCCGGTCCCGCCATCAGCAGCCAGGGCCAGCGATGCTTGTACCAGGAGTCAGAGTGCGTTTCCACGCGTGACGTATGCATGAATTTCCTCGCCATTTTTTTATGGATCAGCGCGGCACGAAAAACACCGCTTTTTCCCTGAGACTGACCTCCGGGTTATCGGTATCGATCAGCGTAAACCATATCTTATTGGAGCCTTTGCTGCCCTTGCCCCCCGGCACGCGTACGTCCACGGGTACGGAGCGCGATTCGATGGATTCGAGTGTCACCTCGCCAGCGCCCTGTAGCGTGATGCCTTCGATACCCTCGACGCCGATATGGTATTGATGGCGCGACTCATCGGTGTTCATGATCTGCAGCCGATACACATTCTCGATCTGTCCATTTTCCACCTCGCGACCCATCGAGCCGCGGTCCCGGATCACATCCATCTTGACTGGCGTGCGGGTCAGTAGCGTACCGAAGAACACTGACACGATCACCAGCAACACGGTGCTGTAGATCAGCACCCGTGGCCGCACCATGTGGCGAAGTACCTGCGCTGATGACCATCGACAGGTCTGCGCATGATCGGTCCAGTAACGAACCAGACCGCGTGGCGAGGAGATCTTGTCCATCACCGAGTTGCAGGCATCGATACAGGCAGCACATCCTATGCATTCATACTGCAAGCCCTTGCGAATGTCGATACCTGTCGGGCAGACCTGAACGCACATCGAGCAATCGATACAGTCACCGAGATTCTTCGCTGCATCCGGGTCGTTCTTGCTGCGCGCGCCACGAGGCTCGCCACGGCCATTGTCGTAGGTAATGATCAAGCTGTCCTTGTCAAACATCGCACTCTGGAATCGCGCGTACGGACACATGTACTTACAGACCTGCTCACGCATCCAGCCGGCGTTACCATAAGTAGCGAATGAATAAAACAGCACCCAGAACCACTCCCACGGACCGAGCGTCAGCGCAGCCACCTCACCCGCCAGGGTATGAATCGGCGTAAAGTAGCCGACGAAGGAAAATCCGGTCCAGATGGCGACTGCACCCCAGACTGCATGTTTGGCCGACTTGCGAGCGAACTTTTCTGCAGACATCGGCTGACGATCAATGCGCATGCGCGCACTGCGGTTACCCTCAATCTTGCGCTCGATCCACATGAATATTTCCGTGTAAACCGTCTGCGGACAAGTAAAACCGCACCAGACACGGCCGAAAATCGCCGTGAACAGAAACAGTGAGTAGGCACTGATAATCAATAGTGCCGCAAGATAGATGAAGTCCTGCGGCCAGAGCACGATGCCGAAGATATAGAATTTACGCGCGCCGAGATCGAACAGAACAGCCTGCCTGTCATTCCAGGACAACCAGGGCAGACCATAAAAAAGAAGCTGGGTGGCCCAGACGAAGAGCCAGCGCAGCGACGCATATCGGCCTTGTACTTCGCGCGGGTAGATTTCCTCCCGCGCTTTGTACATCTTGATGACGGCAACGTCCGGTGCAGCGCCTTGCATCGATATTCCTATTGATTCTCTGCCGATGAGATCCTGGAGCCGTTCGACAGTCCCCAGACATAGGCAGAGAGCAAATGAACTTTGGCCTCACCAAGGAAATCAGCGAAAGCCGGCATCAAGTTGCTACGTCCGCTGCGCACGGTTTCTATGATGGTCGCAACACTGCCTCCATATAGCCACGTCTTGTCGGTCAGGTTGGGCGCACCTACTGCCGGATTACCCCGGCCATCGACACCATGGCAAGCTGCGCATGCAGCGTACTTTTCCTTGCCGAAGCTGGCCTTGATTGGGTCAGATGCCGAGCCGGACAGCGAGAGCACATAGTGCGCGACATGCTCGATATCCTTATCGGTGCCTACCGCGGTGGCCATCGGCGGCATCACACCATGTCGGCCCTTGAGAAGCGTGGTCTTGATCACCTCGGGATCGCCGCCGTACAGCCAGTCATTGTCGGTCAGGTTTGGATAGCCTTTGTTGCCGCGGGCATCAGAACCATGGCACTGTGAGCAATAAGTCAGAAACAGGCGCTCGCCGATCGCGCGGGCTTGAGGATCCGCCGCCAGCACTTTCATATCCGTCTGCTGATACTTGGCAAACAGCGGACCAAACTCAGCATCGGCCAGCTTCAGCTCTTCTTCATACTGACCATGGGAAGCCCAGCCGAGTTTGCCGGCGTAACTACCAAGCCCCGGATACAGCGCCAGATACGCAATACCAAAGACGATGGTGATATAGAAAAGCCACATCCACCAGCGTGGCATCGGGTTATTCAGTTCCTTGAGGTCCTCATCCCAGGTGTGGCCCGTCGTCCCAACCTTGCCATCCTTGGATATCTCGGACTTGATCGTTGACTGCGACCACAGCAGCCAGCCGCAGCCAAGCACCGACGCGATGGTCAGTACGGTGATGTAGATTCCCCAAAATCCGCTCGTGAAATCAGCCATGACGAGACTCCTGCTCCTCGGTCAGTTGTTCTTCGTCCGCGAAGGGCAGCATCGCCGCCTCTTCGAAGTCTTGTGTGCGACGCGAGCTGTAGGCCCAGATCACAATAGCGATGAAGGTGACCATGCAGACCAGGGTGACGATACTGCGCGCGTCCGAGACAATTTGCAGAAGATTCATGTTTATCTCCTTGCCTTGATCTGAATGCCCAGACCTTGAAGGTAAGCGACCAGCGCATCCTGCTCAGTCTTGCCTTCGAGTTCCTTGGGTGCGGCGGCGATCTGCTCATTGGTGTAGGGATCGCCCAGACGCTTGAGCGCAGTCAGGCGTGGCACGATGGCCTGCGGATCGAGCGCCGTCATTGCGAGCCACGGATATGAGGGCATGTTTGACTCGGGCACGAGGTCGCGCGGATTGTTCAGGTGCGCACGGTGCCAGTCATCGCTGTAGCGGCCACCGACGCGGGCGAGATCCGGACCCGTCCGCTTTGAGCCCCACTGAAACGGACGGTCATAGACAAACTCGCCGGCCACCGAGTAGTGACCGTAGCGCTCGGTCTCTGCACGAAACGGACGAATCATCTGCGAGTGGCAGTTGTAGCAGCCTTCGCGTACGTAGACATCACGGCCGGCCAGGCGCAGTGGGCTGTAGGGCGTCAGTCCCGCGACCGGCTCGGTGGTTGATCTCTGGAAGAACAGCGGCACGATCTCGACCAATCCGCCAATGCTCACTACCAGCACGACCAGCAGGATCAGCAGCATTGGTTTGCGTTCAACTTGATCATGGGTGAGTTTCATTCGATTCTCCGCAGGTCAGGCGTGCGCGCCGGTCATCGCCGGGATACGGGTATCGACGAATTGGCTGCCGATGACCGTCTTGAACGCGTTGTAGGCCATGATCAGCATGCCCGCCAGGTAAAGACCTCCCCCAGCAAGACGAATCACGTAGTACGGGAAAGTGGCCTTCACGCTCTCGACAAACGTGTACGTCAGCGTACCGTCGGCGTTCACTGCACGCCACATCAGACCCTGCATGACGCCGGCAATCCACATCGCCGCGATATACAGCACGATGCCAATCGTGGCGACCCAGAAGTGCCATTCGATCAGGCGCATGCTCCACATTTCCTTCTTGCCCGACAGGCGTGGCAGCAGGTAGTAGATTGAGCCCATCGAGACCAATCCGACCCAGCCCAGCGCGCCAGAGTGCACATGACCCACAGTCCAGTCGGTGTAATGCGACAGCGAGTTGACGGTCTTGATCGACATCATCGGGCCTTCAAAGGTCGACATACCGTAGAACGACAGTGAGACGATCAGGAATTTCAGTATCGGGTCACTACGCAGCTTGTGCCACGCGCCTGACAGGGTCATGATGCCGTTGATCATGCCGCCCCAACTCGGTGCCAGCAGGATGAGCGAAAACACCATGCCCAGCGACTGAGCCCAGTCGGGCAGCGCGGTGTAATGCAGATGGTGCGGGCCTGCCCACATATAGGTGAAGATCAGCGCCCAGAAATGAACGATGGACAGGCGATATGAAAACACCGGACGCTCGGCCTGCTTGGGAATGAAGTAATACATCATGCCAAGGAAGCCCGCAGTAAGGAAAAAACCGACTGCGTTATGACCGTACCACCACTGGATCATGGCATCCTGCACCCCCGTGTAGGCTGAGTAGGATTTGGTGAGCGTCGCCGGCATTGCTGCCGAGTTGACGATGTGAAGCATCGCGACGGTCAGGATGAACGCACCATAGAACCAGTTGGCGACATAAATGTGCGACACCTTGCGCTTCCACAGTGTGCCGAAAAACACCACCGCATACGACACCCATACCAGCGCGATCAGGATATCAATCGGCCATTCGAGCTCGGCGTACTCTTTGCCGGAAGTCATACCCAGCGGCAGCGTGATCGCAGCCGCAAGAATCACTAGCTGCCAGCCCCAGAAAGTAAAGGCGGCAAGCGTATCCGAGAACAGCCGTGTCTGGCACGTACGCTGCACGACGTAGTAGGAAGTGGCAAACAGTGCCGAGCCACCGAAGGCAAAAATCACCGCATTGGTGTGCAACGGGCGCAGGCGACCGTAGGTCAGCCAGGCCGTATCAAAATTCAGTGCTGGCCATGCAAGCTGAGCGGCAATCAATACCCCTACCAGCATGCCAACCACACCCCACACTACCGTCATGACCGCGAACTGCTTCACGACCCGGTAGTTGTAGTTGAGTGCTGTCTCCACAGATACTCCCTTGGTTTACGACGAAGATACCGGGAGAGTACGTTTCAGATGGGCAAACTTCCTTGACCTGAGTCAAATTTGGCCGGAAGCCGGGCACAGCGGCAGAAAGCTTATATCTTGGTATTGTCTGCTGACTCGGAGGTATCAGAGTGCACGCTATCGTCGTCTTGCAGGATGCGCATCCCGGGCCCTTCGAGGTCATCGAACTGGCCACTATCCATGGCGCGGAAAAATACCCACAGCGCGAGAAAGACGACAATGACCGACAGGGGTATCAGCAGGTACAGGGACTCCATCAGGATGCCTTTTTCTTATCTTCAGCGACTTGCAGGCACACGCTCCAGCCGCAGCGCATTGGCCACCACCAGCGCCGAGCTGACGGACATGCCCAGAGCGGCCATCCACGGGGCCAGCAGACCAGCTGCCGCCGCAGGTATTGCCAACAGATTGTAGACGGTCGCCCACGCGAGATTCTGGCGAATCACGCGCATGCAGGATGACGACGCATCAGCGGCCTGTGTCAGCAGGTCGAGTTTCGCAGACAGCAGCACGGCATCGGCGTGCGATTGTGCCAGCGCCGCACCCGAACCCATCGCGAATGACACATCGGCCCCACGCAACACCGCAGCATCATTGATACCATCGCCGACCATCACGACCACCGCGCCTTCGCGCTGCAAACCCAGTACATAGTCGAGCTTTTGCTGCGGCAGCATACCGCCTTGCGCAGCATCCATCGACAACGAAGAAGCCACCTGATCCACGATGACCGGTGCATCTCCAGAGAGCAGGATGGTGCTTATTCCACGTGATTTGAAATAGCGCACGGTCTGCAAAGCATCCGCTTTGAGCCTATCCGTCAGCTCGAAACGTGCATGCCAGCCCTGCTCACTGCCCAGATAAACACAACTCACTTGGCGCGGCTCTTGAGGCAAAATCAGTTCGCCGGCCAGTGCGGCAACGAACGATGCACTGCCGATTCGGTAAGACTGGCCATCCACCTGGCCCTCGAGACCTTGTCCAGGATAGTGCGTCACCCACTCGGCAGACCGGACCGTTGATGCATGTTCCTGCGCCGCCGCCCGCAGCCCTTCCGAGAGCGGATGCGCGCTGCTCGCCTCGAGTGCCGCCGCGATGCTCAGTGCGGTCTCCTCACTCATCCCAGCGAGCATGGTCAGCTGACTCAGACCAGGCTTGCCCTGAGTCACGGTGCCTGTTTTGTCGAACACCACATGCGTTGCACGATGCAAGGTCTCCAGCACATGCGGCTGCATCACCAGCACGCCCTGCCTCAACAAACGGTCTGTCGCTGCGGCAAGCGCCGACGGCGTCGCAAGTGACAATGCGCAGGGACATGACACAACGAGCACGGCAACCGCGGTCGGCCAAGCGCGCGAAGCATCATGCCAGCCCCAGAAGGCAAGCACGCACAATGCGAGCAACAGCAAGGCACCGACAAACCCTGCCGCTACACGATCAGCCCACTGCGAGATTTTCGGTTTGCCCTGTCCGGCGCGCTCGATCAGCCGGATCAGTGCGGACAGTGTGCTGTCCTTCGCGACCTTTTCCACGCGTAACACCACGGGCTGGCTGATGTTTACCGCACCGCCCGCGACAGAGTCTCCTGCGCCTCGTGATTGGGGCTGGCTCTCGCCGGTCAGCAGCGACAGATCGACCGTGGTCTCGCCCTCTGCGATCACGCCATCCGCAGGAATCGCCTCGCCCGGTTTGACGAGCACAATATCGCCGGCGCTCAAAGTCGCCGCTGCCACCTGCTGCGTATCACGGCTGGATGGAAAACGACTCAACAGCCACGCAGAATCCGGCAACGCGTGCTGCATGGTTTCCAGCGAGCCTGCTGCCCTGCGGCGCGCGAGCAACTCCAGGTAGCGACTGGCCAGCAGCAGGAAAATGAACATCGTCACCGAGTCAAAGTACACATCACCCTCGCCGGTGAGTGTGCTCCAGGTGCTTCCGGTGAAGGCCGCCGCAATACCGATCGCAACCGGGACATCCATGCTTAACGCACCTTGCTTCAGATCTGTCCAGGCTCCCTTGAAAAACGGCTGTGAGGAATAAAAGATTGCCGGCACCGTGAGCCAGAAACTCGCCCAGCGCATCAGCTGTTCCATGTCCGGCTCAATGTCGCCAGCGCCTGCCATGTAGGCCGGAACTGCATACATCATCACCTGCATCATCGACAGACCGGCGACAAACAATCGCTTGAACATCGCGCGCGAATTCTTGCGCAGCAGCTCGCCATGCTGAATCGGATCAAAAGGGTAAGCGACATAACCGATTTCGCGCACTGCCCGCATGATGTCGCTCGGCTTGCACCTCGATGTATCCCATCGTACCTGCAGCTTTTCCGTCGCCACATTCAGATCAGCGGCCTGCAACCCCGGCACCTGGGACAAACGGCGCTCGATCAGCCAGACGCAGGCAGCACAGCGTATGCCCTCCACGGACAAGGTCGCTTCGCCACCCCCCTCGCTATTGGTGAATTGTGCGGACAGTTCCGGCGTGTCGTACAGCGTCAGCGCATCAGGTATCGGTTCGGCCACTCCCTTCGGTAAGATCTGGCGATTACGGTAGTAATCCGTCAGACCGTTATCGACGATTGCATGCGCCACAGCTTCGCAACCGGGGCAACAGAATGGTTGTTCGACATCGTCAATGCGCACATGCCAGTGACTGCCCGCAGGCACTGGCAATCCGCAGTGAAAACACGAGGTCTCGAGAATGGCATTCATGATTGAAAAAAATCAAAGCGGCGGTGTAATGCAGAGGGCATCAAGCCAGCCATGCGAAACACCTGTCGCAGCGCGATAGAGCCCCAGCAGTCCGAAACTCAGCACCAGCAATCCCGCTATCGTACGAACCACTGGCTTTTGCAGACTAGCCTGCAAACGGCTGCCGAGCATGCCCATGGAGAACAGCAGTGGCAGAGTGCCGACTCCGAAAGCCAGCATCACGCTAGCTCCCTGCAGCGCCGACCCGGTTAGCAGTGCAGTCATCAGCACGCTGTACACCATGCCGCAAGGCACCCAACCCCAGAGTCCGCCAAGCGCCAGGGCTCGCCACGTAGTCTCAACTGGAAGGCAGCGCCGGATGAGTGGCTGTATTCGTCGCCAAGCCCATTGTCCAAGGGACTCAACGCGCGACAGTCCCTGCCAGGTATTCATCATCGTCAGGCCCAGCGCAACCAGCATGAGATTAGCGAGCCAGTAAGCGCCACGCTGCAGGAAAGCGATATTCATCATCGCCGGGATACTGCCCAACACACCGGCAAGCGCACCAGCGATCAGATAGCTCCCTATCCGACCCGCGTTGAAGGCAAGCACGCGCAGACCACCTGCCGCTGCCTCGCTGAACCAGGACTGCTGAGTCAGCACCGGAACAGGAAAAGGACGATGAGGCGTGGCGACGGAAAATGCGCCGACGATACCGCCGCACATGCCAACGCAGTGCACGCCACCCAGCAGGCCGATCAGAAAAATCGGCAGAAGCGCAATGGAATTCACGACAGGTCCGGAGGAGCAGTAAGGATCAGACAGTGCGGGAATAACGGATCGGTTCCGATTGTAACTGCCGTGCATGCTGCAGGTGGCGATCAAAGACCATGCAGATATTGCGGATCAGCAGCCGGCCCCTGAGCGTGACGCTGATCCATTCATCATTGGTAGTCAGCAGCCCCAGATCGGCCAGCTCGTCGTCGGGCTTGGCAAAATGACCCATGCCGATGCAGACATAGCCCGCCTCGTTCAGACGCTGGATGCACATGGCCAGCATGTCGAGCTTGACATCCGAGCTGGGCAGATCCGCTTCGTGAATTCGGCGCTGTGGCTTGAACAGGTGCGGCAGGTGCGCGTAGTGATACACCGCGAAGCGATCTGGATTGGCCGCGATCACCTTGGACAAGGTCTGCGCCATCGTCTGTAGATTCTGCTTCGGCAGACCGTAGATCAAATCGATACTGATCGAACGGAACTTTGCCTCGCGTGCCGCGCGTATGATGTCCAGCGTCGTGTCCTCCGGCTGGAGGTGGTTGACAGTCCTCTGCACCTCCGGAGCAATATCCTGCACACCCAAACTGATGCGGTTAAAGCCCTGCTTGCGCAGGTGGTGGATGCGCTCGGCAGACACGCTGCGCGGATCAACCTCAATCGAATACTCACCTTTGTCATCATCGGTCAGCTGGAACCAGCGGCGGATGTGATTCATCAGGTCAACCATCTGCTCATCAGACAGATA
>JBEDGK010000356.1:0-3723 GCA_041174665.1 Pseudomonadota bacterium | reverse complement strand
GAACTGGATAAATTCGATATCGCCATCCTCAGAGCCCTGCAGCGGGATGCGCGTCTGAGCCTGCAGGAGTTAGGCAAACAGGTCGGACTGACCTCGTCCCCATGCTGGAACCGGATCAAGCGCATGGAAGACGCCGGGGTGATCGAGGGCTACTCGGTACGCATCAATCCCGAAAAAATCGGACTGGCCGAGACGGTCATACTTCACGTCACCATCGACAGCCATTCAGATGAGGCACTGTTCGAGTTTGGCAAGGCGCTGGAAGAGATACCCGAAGTGCTGGAAGCGTTTCTGGTGTCCGGCGACTACGACTATTACATCCGAGTGGCGGTGGAGGGCACGCGCGATTACGAGCGCTTCCTTCGCGAGCGCTTGTACAAGATTCCAGGGATACGCAACAGCAAATCCAGCTTTGTGCTCAGGCGCCTGAAACAAAGTCAGCTGCCGTTGAGGCAGGCGAATGTCGTGTAGGCAGTTTGAGTGCAGCCGACGATGATGATCTTTTGTCGTGCAATTTGCTCGCGCACGCGGGCCATGCGCTGTCGTCAGCGTGGCAATACGATGAAGGGTTTTTCCTGACGTCCTGTTTCGACGTACACGATGGCACCGTCAGGCGAGTGAATATCAAGGTGACCCGAGCGAGGGTACCTGATCCAGCACCCAGCGCCATATTGAACAGAGCGGTCCTCGATTCGTCCGCGGATCACAAAAATTTCCATCCCGTTCTCAAAAGGCAGGCTGAGTTTTTGTGAGGCCGCAGGCAGGCAGATGAGCTGAACATTGACGCCGCCGTAGGAGTGAAGTGGCAGCGTCATGGTGCCGTCAGCGCCCATGTCAGTCCAGTCTGCTTGATCTGTTCTGATGCTTTTGGACTGTGAATCACCTGGACAGAATTGCCACAGCTTGACGAAGATCTCGCACCCATCCAGAGAGCGGGGAGAATGGCTGCTGCCCGGGGGATTTCGGAGATAGGTCCCCGCAGGATAATCGCCCTGTTCGTCCTGAAACACGCCTTCGAGGACAAAGATTTCCTCGCCGCCAGGATGTTTGTGTTTGTCAAATACACTGCCGGGTTCATATCGCACCACGCTAGTGGCTCGCGCCACC
Source organism: Pseudomonadota bacterium (assembly GCA_041174665.1). Classification (GTDB taxonomy): domain Bacteria; phylum Pseudomonadota; class Gammaproteobacteria; order Burkholderiales; family Burkholderiaceae_D; genus Pernthalerella. The sequence continues at coordinate 2,616 of JBEDGK010000356.1, read as the reverse complement.
TCCCCGCCCAAGCGATATATCGGACGACGCAAGACACCCCGTCGAGGTGAGGGGATCCATGGCTGATCGCTGGAGTAAACAACGGCTTTCTCATCGAGGTTGCCGTTCAAGTTGAAGTACGCCTCGTTCATGAGGAGGTTTTTTGTGGTTGACGCTCTTATCTTTCAACAGACTCAGGCCGTCATGGAGCGCAACGGACGCCTGACGGTTCAGAATACCAAAATCCTCATTTCCAAGCTCTCGCGAGGCTCGGCATCGGGCGGTGAAGCAGGATCCTCGAAAGCAGTGTGCGGCACGGGGATGTGGGGCGATGCACTGGAATCGTAGTGAAGGAACAGCAGTACTTCATCGCGCTGCATGTCGGGAAAATAAAACCATTCATGACGATCGCTGTGAAGTATTGCGTAAGTCTCGCCCCGGCGATCTGGATAGACGAGGGCGTTTGGCACCAGCTCGTGCATCGTTACGCTTGATGATGACGCCAGCGCCAAAGGCGCATCTTGCAAAGGGCGCTTGTTCAATGGACGCCACAGCCCGTAGATGCGGTAGGGTGGCAGCGGATCATCAGCATCACGCGCCATCAAAGGGGCGACTCTTTTCGGCGCAGAGCGAGGCGTAAAGTCGGCATGCACCCGGCCAACGGGTGTCCGAATCTCGCTGAACGATCCACCCGTTCCATCCAGCGGAGGACGACCGTTCAGACGCCGTCGGTAGGTGTGATCAAATACGATCGCCTGCGAGGCCTGCAGCGTATCCTTGATCCATTCGGTGGCCTCGGCATAGCCGGTATTCCTGATCGCACTCTCATCCGGACAGCTTGGGACTTTACTGGGCCGGTGCAAACAACAAAACCCATGCTCGGTCAACGTCTTCTCTGGATATTCGCGCGCGTTGGTAATCCTGGTCTGATAAGCGCTTAACCGACCATTGAAACGCGGGCGACCATCCGGTGGATCGTACGACCATGTCTCAAGCTCGGCCACGCGTTCGGCCAGATAATTCAGCTCCGCGGTGACGTATTCACTCATCCAAGAGGCCCTGCGTCGCACACCCATGTGGATTCGCCGCAAAGCATGGGTTTATCCATTATCGGCCCGCACCGGTCAGAAAAATGCCATCGTCCTTACTTCGATACTTTCTCGCTTTTGCGCATCTGGCGGCGAGGTGGGGTCTTCGAAGGCTGAATGTCCCATGAACCGACAGCGTCCATCTGTCTCGGAATCGTAGGTTTTCAGCAGCAAGGCATGATGGTTTTCCATATGCGGAAAATACATCCACCGGTGCGCGGGAGAATGGCGCATTACATAGATTTCGCCCGTTCGATCTCGGTATTTCAGTTCCATGCGCAGCAAATCCGCTTCAACATGCGTCTGCGCATCCAACATCGCCAAGGGTAATTCTTCCACCTTGCGGTACAAGGGTTTCCAGACGTTGAAAAAAGCGACCCTGCGCTTGAGCAGAGATTCGCATTCGTCGGGCAAAATATCGCGCACACGCTGCGGACCACTCGATACCGTGTAGTCACTGTGCACGAGTAAAACAGCCGGCCGCTGGACGACCGTCTGCTGCTTGAACTCGGTGGAGGGACGGGAGAAGACCATCTCCTCAGGAGGTTGTCTTCGGCGGATAGTGTGGTCAAACACCACCACCCGATGGGCACCGGTATGTTGTTTTACGAACTCAGTGACTTGATCATAAAAATGCCCCTTGATCTGCGCGTCATCATCAAAAGCAGTAAATGAAGGATCGAACTCATGGAGCTCGAATCCTTCACGATCAAGCGATAGGCGATCACGGTCCGGCCATGCATCCCAAATACGAACTTCATGCTGATCGGTCCCGGCGGGATTCAATTCGACCCCCGGATCCGGCTCATAAAAATAATACTCGGCCGGCTTGCCGTTATCCACCGTATAGTTCATCAAGGCCTGGACAGAATTCGCCAGAGTCATAGTTTCTGTCTCCGTTAAATCAGAGGTTATTGTTTGAGAGTGAAACCTTCGTAGACCATCGTGTCCTGCCAGCAGGGCAGATGCTCGACATTCTGTGTCATCCAGCGCACCAGATTCGGATGATCTTTCAACGGCAGCTGTTGCCAGCCATGGAGATGCATCGGGGCGGCCAACGCGATATCAGCGATCGTCGGGTTCGATCCACACACCCATGTCGAATTTTTTAACCGATCGTCGAGAATTCCAGCCAACTTGTGAAACTGCGCATCCTGCGCCTCCAGGATTGCGGGGTCAGGCGCGCCACCGAGCAGCGGTTTGACACAGTTCTCTACCAGATACACATAAGCGCTCGGAAACCAGCTCGATGATTCCCATAACAGCCAGCGATTAACATCAGCCCGAGCCTTCAGCTCGGTGGGGTAAGCCTTCGCATTGCCAGTTTTGTCTGCGGCGTACTGAAGGATGGCATTGGACTCCCATAAAACAAGGTCTCCGTCAACCATGGCGGGCACGGATGCATTCGGATTCAGCGCCATGTATTCGGGACTCTTTTGCTCTGCCTTGAAATAATCCACGTGATGAAGCTCGTAAGGTGCACCGATCAGATGAAGCCCAGCGAGAACTTTGCGGCAGTTGACTGTAATCGGGTCAGCATAAATCTTCA
>JBEDGK010000355.1:0-3244 GCA_041174665.1 Pseudomonadota bacterium | reverse complement strand
TTTGACTCGCTCAACGAGGCCGAGGAAAGGGAAGAAGATCTGCTCGACATGGCCTGGGGCCTGGAGGCGACCTCGCGTCTCTCATGTCAGGCGGTCATCGGTACTGAAGACTTGGTGTTCGAGATTCCCAAGTACACGATCAACCATGAGCGTGAGAATCACTGATGAAATGGACCGATACTCTGCAGATTGCTGAAGCGTTGTACGACAAGCACCCTGATATTGATCCGCTGTCGGTGCGTTTCACCGATCTGCACCGGTGGGTGACTGAGTTGGAAGGCTTCAATGATGATCCCGCCCGCTCGGGCGAGAAGATCCTTGAAGCGATTCAAATGGCCTGGATTGATGAGGCGCGATAGCGCTGCCCCTGCACCGCCAGTCTAGCGGTGCTTATCCATGAGTGTCGGTGTTTGCAGCGCCTTGTACGGATAACCCCAGACATGTTCGCCAATGGCCAGTGCCAATCCCACGGCCAGCACGAAGAGTGCACAACTGACGGCCACCACCGCCAGACCTTCATTGATCTCGATGAACGGCTCGGCTTCTTGTTCCTCGGAAAGTTTGTCGTTGTTCGGATCCATTGCTCCTCCTGATACCGGGTCGGTGATTGCCCTCAGAGGAGTTGTATCTCGGACTGACATAAAAAAGTTAATGTTTTGACAGCTTTTTGATGTTGCTCAATCGTGCGGTGAATGCGTGGTCTGTGCGTGGTCTGTGCGTGGTGAGCCCGTATGACGCCACGTTGATCACTCAGTGTGCTGGACGCTTTGTCGATCCGCACCTTCCCTACAGGCAAGCAGATTAGTTGCGGGTCTCTGCGGTAGACACCCAAGCTTCACCTTGCATCAGGTCGGTGTGTTAGTGCCTATTTGCTGAGGTGACAGCATGTGTCCCAGGGCGGCACCGCTGATGGTGCCGACTACGCCCAGGCAGATGCTCACCGGGAGCATCCGCTTCACCATGGAGCAGGTACCAGCGTAGATCGCCAAGCCTGCGACTCGTCCGACGAGCTGCCCTCCGAGATCACGTGCCGCATGGGCTGCCGGGGCGTATACCTGAGGCTGTCATTGAATACTGACTCAGATAAGAACAAGCAGCAGGAGATCGCAGATAAAGTGCTGCTATAAACTATCTGGCAATCAATCCGCCATTGGACACTCTGACCTTGTCACCTTCGCGCCAGACGGGTGACTGCTCATAGCGAAAGCTTTGACGACTTCCGTTATCCATCGAAACATCGACTTCATACACAGTGGTCTTGTGTGTGCGTTTTTCTATTTCATTGCCCGCCATCCCGCCGCCGACTGCACCGGCCACGGTGGCCAGTGTCTTGCCTGAGCCACCACCGATCTGGTTGCCCAGTACGCCGCCGACCACTGCGCCTGCGACAGCGCCCACGCCGCTAGGCTTGGTGGCTTGCTCAACGGTGCGCACAGCGATGACTTTGCCGCAGTCCATGCAGACCGGCAGTGCCTGAGCTGGGGCAGCGCTTTGCGCTTGTACGGGCGCTGTCGCAGTCACGGCTGGGGCTGCGCTGTGAGTGGGCTGCGGCCTCGTTGAGCGAACCTGCGTGGCCGGAGCTGCGCTTTGGGTTGAGTGTGATGATGGTCTGGTGTCGGTAACAGCAGGAGCAGGAGCGGTAGTGGTCACGCTTGCAGCGTCAGCGGTCGGCGTTACCGGCGCTGAAGTTTGTGATGCGGTTGTGTCACTCGCCTGCCGCGACGGCAGCCAGCCCATGAATGAAGCCGTACCGGCCAGACTAACTACCACGACTGCCACTGCCGCTGCGGCGACCAGTGGATGAATTTTTGTCGAAGGTGCGCTCATGATTTACTCCGGAACAGAAGGCAGAATGAAGAGTTCCATCCAGTTAAAAAGTTTCCAGATGGCGATTCGATACAAAAAAATATTCCTATTTGTAAAGCGACGAACGCTGGTTGTGTAAAGGAATTGCCTAGTGAATGAGATAAATCAAATCGCAATCTCGCGTGCGTTGCCGATGTACCAAATCTCCGATTCAAGAGAACTTTGGTGATGCCTCGGATCCTGACTGATGACGGGATGCTCGAAGGAGATGGTATGGCGAATGCCCATGCAGTGACGCTAAGGACCGACATGAGCCTGACCGAGATTCATCAGGAAATCGCGAAACTGGGAAAGATCACCAATGCCCCGCATACCAAAGTCGGGCTGGACAGCCAGGGTGATGAAGTGCTTTACGTGCGCAATTCATCGGTTGCTGACAAGCTAAAGCGATCAGTGATGAGCGCAGAGATGCGCGAGGTGAATCGGGAAAGGCTGATGGCGCTGATCAGTCTGGCCAGCGGTCGCGCTGGCATTGATCCGGGCGATCAGGCGCTGGCCGATGTGAGGGACGCGCTCAGAAGAGGGAACGGGACTTTCCTGGATGCGCTAGGCAGCCTGGCCGCTCAGGAAGCGTTGAGGAACTACCAATCGGGCAGTGACAAGTACCTCTTCTGAGCGGACCACCCCGATGATCAGTCCTCGCGACGCAAATGCGGAAAGAGAATCACGTCCCGGATATTCGGCGAATCGGTAATCAGCATCATCAGTCGGTCAATGCCGATACCGCAGCCACCTGTCGGGGGCATGCCGTACTCGAGCGCACGAATGTAATCAGCGTCGTAGTACATCGCCTCATCATCCCCCGCATTCTTTGCCGCTACCTGTGCCTGAAAGCGCGCCGCTTGATCCTCGGCATCATTCAGCTCGGAGAAGCCATTGGCGATCTCGCGGCCGGTGATGAACAGTTCGAATCGCTCGGTGATGCCCGGCACGGTATCCGAGGCGCGTGCCAGCGGCGATACCTCGACCGGATAGTCAATGATATAGGTCGGCTCCCAGAGCTGCGATTCAGCCGTCTCTTCAAACAGAGAGAGCTGCAGCGCACCCAGACCGGAAATGATGTGAGGTTCAACGTCAAATTTCTGCTTCAATTCTTTTTTAAGGAATTCTGCATCATGCAGCTGCTCGCTCGTGTACTGCGGCGCGAACTGGTGAATAGCCTGAACGATGGTCATGCGGTGGAAGGGCTTGGACAGATCCAGCTCGCGTCCCTGATAGGTGAGATTTGCTGTGCCGTGCGCATCGATCGCTGCTTGTCGGATCAGCGCTTCGGTGAAATCCATCAGCCATCGGTAATCCACATACGCGGCGTAGAACTCCATCATCGTGAACTCGGGATTGTGCCGGGGTGACACGCCCTCATTGCGGAAATTACGGT
>JBEDGK010000354.1:0-6559 GCA_041174665.1 Pseudomonadota bacterium | reverse complement strand
ACTATCTGCTGGTCGTGCCGCAAGCCATCCAACGCTATGATCGTTCGGCCCAAGGCGAGGCATTCTTCGGCGTGCTGGTCAATGTACTGTCCGCCACCGTGGCGCTGGCCGGCGGCGGTATCGCGGGCGTGATCGCTGCGCGCGTCATCGTCTCGGCCATCAACACGCTGTGGCTGCTATGGCTGCTCCGGCATCTGCGCATACCGCTGCAGCCGCGCTGGCCCGGGCCGGAAATTCGCAAATTGCTGACCAGCTTCTCGATCTATGCGTACTTGTCACGGCTGGCCTCTCTGCTGCACCAGCATGCCGACAAGCTGATCATCGGCGCTCTGGCTGGCCCCGTTGCCCTAGCTTTTTACACCGTGCCGAATCAGCTGGCCAGCCGGGTGCTGGGTCTCACGTATCGCTTGGGTAGTGTGATCTATCCGCGCGTATCGGCACTGGCTGCCACGGGCCAGCGCGAACCTTTGCGGCTGCTGTATCTCGATGCGACGCGCTGGCTGACTTACCTGAATCTTGCTGCACTCGGACTGATCGCGCTGACCGGCGAGGAATTTCTGCGCCGGTGGGTCGGCCCCGCCTTCGTGGAGGAAGCTTATCCAGTACTGCTGCTGGTGACACTGGGACTGTTACTGGATTCATTGACGACGATTCCTTCACTGGTGAATGACGGGCTGGGGCATCCGCGCCTGACTGGGGGCTTTGCACTGGCACGCGGGCTGATCGGCGTGCCCCTTGTGTATTTGGGCACGCAACTGGCTGGCATTATCGGTGCGGCAAGCGCACATCTGTTGGCCTCGGTCTTGATGGGGACACTGTTTCTCGTCTATGTGCACGGTCGCAGCGTGCCAGTGACACTTGCAGACACGTGGCGACTGGCTTGGCTGCCCGCGCTTGGCGTCGGTATCGCCGCGCTGCTGCTGGTACTGCCGCTCCGGTGGCTGCTACCGCCCGGCGTCCCCGGTCTGCTGATGCTGGCTGGCGCAGCATCGCTGGCACTACTCGGATTCGCGCTGACCCTGCTGGTGAATGACAGCGAACGCGCGACGCTGCACAGCGCCGCCCGCCGTCTGCTGCCAGGAGCTTGTTGAGGTGCGCATCCTGATGGTCAGTGAAGACCTGCCCGTGCCATGCATGGGTGGGCTGGCACGGCATGTGCTGGCGCTATCTGCAGCGCTGATCGCGGAGGGACATCAGGTCGATCTGATGGGCAATGATGACTATCCGCCCAGGCTATCGAACGAAGTGATGCGCTTTGGTGGACGATTTTTTGCGGCTCTGAGCGGACAATTCGATGGATGGAAAGAGATATCGCTAGGCGTCTTCATGCCACCCAAGCGAAGCGTGATCGCGCGACGATTTGCGCGCGCGATCTTGCGATATGCAGATGCCTATGACGTGATCCATTATCACGGTCATCTTCCAAACCTTGCCCGCTATCTGCCTAGAGATGTGAACTTCATCCAGACGCGGCATGATCAGGGCAGCGATTGCCTGATCCACACGCGCTTCGCACGCGGAAAAATCTGCGAGAGCATTAATCCTCTGGATTGCGCGGGATGCCGGCACTGGCAGCCCAATCTCATCCAGCGGCAGGTGTCGGCGCTGGCGGTACGCCAATTCCGTGACGAGGTGAAGCAAGGCTTCCTGCGTCACAAGACGGTATTCGTGTCGGATTTTTTGCAGCGTAATTTGCGGCGCAGCTTTGGCCCGGGCACTTGGGGAGTGACAGTTCACAATTTTATCGATGTGGTAGCGCTGCAATCGGCACAATCATCTGTGGCGCCGCCGGCAGCGTCGGGGCCGCTGCAGGTTTTCGTTGCGGCCAAGCTGTATCCGGCCAAGGGGGTCGGCAGTCTGCTGACAGCGCTGGATCGCTTGCAGGCTCAGCATACCCTGCAACTCGACATCGCCGGTGATGGCAGCGAGGAAGCGATGCTGAGGGAGCAATATCCTTGGGCACATTTTCATGGCTGGCAAAGCGGCGAGCACACGCTGCGGCTGGCGGCACGTGCGCATGCCATCGTGGTGCCCTCGGTATGCGAAGAGGCCTGCGCATCCACGGTGCTTGAGGCACTCATGCTGGGCAAGACCGTGTTCGCGTTGCGGCTTGGCGGAACGCCCGAACTCGCGCGCTATGCCAGCGCCCCGGATCAACTCCGCTTGTTCGATGACATGGAATCTCTGGCCAGCGCCTTGCAGTCTTTCGTGCCGCGTGCCGATCTGCAGCTCGCGCCCGGTAGGCACGCGGATGCCCGAACCGCTGCGCGCCAACTGCTCGGTCTGTACCAGCTTCCTGCGGGACCGCTGACATCGGTTCGCGCGCTATCCTCTGATTACCTCGTCGCGACATGAGTTCTCCTTTGTTTTCCATCATCACCTGTACACTCAACAGTGTGGACTGGATCGATGAATCCATACGCTCGGTACTGTGTCAGCGGCATGTGACTATCGATTACGTATTCGTCGATGGTGGATCGACCGATGGCACGCTGGACAAGCTACGTGCGATACCCCGTGAGATCACACTGATCGAAAACCGCCGCAACGGCATCAGCGATGCAATGAACGCGGGCGTTGCAGCGGCTCGGGGAGACATCGTCGCTCACCTGCACTCTGATGACTACTACCTGCATCCAGAGGTACTGAGCAGTGTCGCGCATCGCTTTGCATCGAGTGGCTGTCGCTGGCTGTTCGGACGAACCGCACGCGCAATCAATGGCCAGCTACTCCCCGAGAGCTACACCGCGCCGCGATACAGCCGGCAGCAACTACTGAACGGTAATTTCATCCCGCACCCGGCGACTTTTGTCGAGAGATCACTGCTGAATGAGTGCGGACTCTTCGATACCCGGCTTCGCTACGCAATGGACTACGACCTCTGGCTGCGGCTATCCGCCATCGCTGACCCTTTGCAGCTGGACGACGCACTGACAGCATTCAGGGAACATGCCGGCAGTCTGTCTACCCGGGATCGGATCGCGGCGATGAAAGAAGACCTTGCCGTGCGCCTGGTCCATACCGGGCCGAGACCGCTGCGACGACTGATGCACCATGCGCGATATATGGTTCGACGGCGACGAGCGCAACGAAGTCTGATCGAGAACCAAAACACCGAACTACGGAATCCTGAACAAACTAGCCACCGGAGCCTGAACAATGCGTGAGATTTCGCTGATTCTGGCGACGGTAGGCCGGAGTACCGAGCTGAAGCGACTTTTTGATTCGCTGGCTGCGCAGACTTTCCATGATTTCGACATCATCGTTGTCGATCAGAATGAAGACGATCGGTTGATGCCGGTGTTACAGCGAGCCCGATACCTGGGTCTGACCTTACGACACATTCGGCACCAGCCGCCCAATCTCGCGTTGTCGAGAAATGCCGGCATCGCCGTCGCTACCGGTCGCTGGCTGGGATTTCCGGATGATGACTGCTGGTACGAACCTGACCTGCTGTCGCGCATCGTGCTGCGCAGCCGCCGCAATGATCGTCCGCAGGGGGTCATCTGCCGCTGGGTTGAGCAGGATGCGCCTCAACCACCGGGGCTGTTGAGTTGGGAACGCTCGTCGCGCTTTCGCGATTTCCCGGTGTCGTCGATCACCTTGTTCTTCGAGCGCGCTCTGCTACAACAAGTGGGCGGCTTTGACGGCAGGTTAGGTGTCGGCCAGTGGTTTGGTGCTGGCGAGGAAACCGATCTGATGCTGCGCGTTCTGCGTACCGGAGCGACCGTCGCGCACGAGCCCTGTGCGAAAGTACATCATCGTGTAGAACCGACAAACGCATCAAAAAGCCGTATAGCGCGCCGCTCGGCGCTGCTACGCGCACGCGGTACCGGTGCAATGTATGCCAAGCATCGTCTACCGCTTTGGGTGATCCTGCGCGGGCTCCTCTCCCCGATTCTAAAACCACTGTGCAGGGGTCGCATCGGTGTGGAGCTAATGCATGGACTGGCCGTGACTGCAGGCCGGATGGCGGGCTGGCTGCGTTGGTCGTTCAGCCAGGCACGCAGTCCCGCCGATGAGGCACAGCGACTGACCGACGGCCACTCTCACTGAGATACGGTCAATGCGAATCGCGCTCATCACCAATACACCGCCGCCCTATCGCGTGCCGGTGTTCACGCGGCTGTCGCGCATGACTGGCCTCGAATTTCACGCGATATTCTGCGCGCGTCGAGAGCCGAATCGTGCCTGGGATCTTCCTGAGATGGCATTCACGCACCATTTTCTGCGGGAGCGCTTCTACACGGTCGGGGATCGTTACGTGCACGACAATCCTGACGTGATTCCGTTGCTGATCAGGCTCAAGCCAGACCTGGTGATTACTGATGGATTTAATCCCACTCACTTGTATGCTTTTATCGCAGCGCGTGTCCACCGCTGGGCGCATATCGCGATGACCGATGGCACTTTACTTTCCGAGCAATCGCTCTCGTTCAAACACCGGCTAGTACGACGGATGGTATTTCGCAGATCACAAGCTTTCATCGCGGCGAGCGAAGGCGGACAAAACCTGTTTCGTTCCTACGACGTGAACCCGGAAGCCTGTTTCTATTCCTGGTTATGTGTGGACAATCGATGTTTTCTTCCTGCTTCCAGCAGATCACGACCTAACTATGATTTCATTTTCTGCGGACGCTTTGAACCAGCCAAAGATCCTTTGTTCGCGCTGGCCGTTGCGCGCGATACCGCGCGTCGGTTACGGCGCAAAACGAGAATGCTTTTCGTCGGCGCCGGCAGTCTGGATTCCGTGCTGAGAGCGCGAGCCGAAAGGGAGCATCCTTTCGTGGACACGCACTTTCATGGCTTTGCGCGACAGGCGGAACTCCCGGGTCTTTACCAGTCAGCCAGTATATTTTTATTTCCAACCCATGGGGATGTCTGGGGCGTGGTCGCCAATGAGGCCTGTGCGGCCGGACTGCCAGTGATCGTCAGTCCAGAGGCTGGCGTCGCTGGCGAGCTGGTGATGAACGATGTCAATGGCTTTGTCCGCCAGCGGGACGTTGCCCTGTGGGTCGACTGCGCACAACAGCTGCTGAGCGATCATGGCCTGCGGCATGAATTTAGCGAGCGTAGTCTGCACCGTATTGCACGATATGAGTTCGACAGCGCTGCCCAAGGTATTGTCGACGCGTGCAAGTTCGCACTGCGCACATCGAATCTACCGGGGACATCGAATCCCTCGAAGACAAGGGACAGCTCAGATTCAGCGAATCTACCGAAATCCTGCCTGCTATCGAATACTGCAACTGAAAAATCACGATGACTGCTGCCGCACTCTGCTTTTCTGTCGATGATGGCCATCCGCTGGATATGCGTATGGCCAACCTGCTGATAAAACATAATGTGCAGGCCAGCTTTTTTGTACCAAGCCGAAACAGCGAAGGTCAGCCCGTGCTGTCGCCTTCGGCCTTGCGTGAACTATCCGGAAAATTCGAGATCGGTTCTCACACGCTCGAGCACCGATATCTGAGCCGGCTTGACATGCACGAAGCACTGAGGCAAATCACGGAAGGCAAGCGTGCGCTTCAGGATACGCTGGGTAAACCGGTGCAGGGCTTTTGCTACCCCGGTGGTAAGTACCGAGCGATTCATTGCGGCATGGTGCAATCCGCCGGCTTCCGGTATGCGCGCACAACACAGAACTTACGTCTAGATGTCGAATGCAATCCACTGGAAATACCGACCACGCTGCAGTTTTATCCGCATCCGCGGACGGTGCTGATCCGGAATTTCATCGCGCAAGGGCACTGGCATCACCGGTGGCAGACGCTGGAGTTGCTGCTGCAAGAGCCGCACTGGCTGGACCGACTGCGCAGGCTATTTGCATGGACCGTGCGCCACGGCGGAGTATTTCATCTGTGGTGCCACAGTCTCGATCTCGAACGTCTCGGTTTGTGGCAAGCGCTGGATCGCTTTCTCGAAGAAGCGGTAGAGTGGATACCTTGCGAGCGCAGGCTGAATAATCTGCAGCTCGTCACCCGCTACTGCAATGGCATACCGGATGCGCATGCCGGTTTCCAAATCATCAGGTAGTAATAGGCCTTGACGCCACACAGCCGCAGATGACCGAGCTTCCACTCGGGTCGGCCCGGCAGCACGTCAACCAGTGCCTTGATATCCAGCGCATCTAGCAGGGCCAGCTCGCGTTCGGGTCTTATCCAGCGTACCAGCGGGTGCTCTCGGTTTGACGTGGAGACAAACACTCCCTTGCGCGCTATTCGCATCAGCTCGCGCAGGAAACGTACCTGTCGCTCATGCGTGTTGTAACGCTCGAGCAAGCCATGACAAGCAACCCAGTCGAACTGTGCGTCATCATAGTGCAGACGTATGCTGTCCGGTGGAGGTAACTGATCGAGGCTGTCGATCTCCAGTGTCTTTTGCGGACACTCGCCCGCGCTGAAATCCGCGAATGCCTCGCGCAGGCGCTGCCGGCAACGCTGGCTGGCTTGTTGAATCAGTACGGGAAGCATACGTTAGATTTTCTGCTGAATATGAAACTGCATACAGGAAATGGGTTCTATCCATCTTCGCCGAATTCATTACCGCATTCATTGCG
>JBEDGK010000353.1:0-4118 GCA_041174665.1 Pseudomonadota bacterium | reverse complement strand
TGGAGATGCGGGTGCGTGAAGTCGTTGCTCAGGAATTCTCGCGATTGCAGCAGTGATAAGGTGAACCGGCGATGCAAATACGCCTCCCTGTGGCGGAAATGACGCCGCAAACTCGGGACGGCTGCTTACAATTCGCGCGTCACCCATCTACTTGATGAATAGTTAGTGCGGCAGAGTGCCACCCAAGTCGCATCACCATCGAAAACACCGGAAGATTCAATGAAAGTCATCGTACTGGGCGCGGGCATCGTCGGCACCGCTTCCGCCTGGTTCCTGCAAAAGGCCGGCCACGACGTCACCGTTATCGAGCGCCAGCCCGGCGCCGCTCAGGAAACCAGCTTCGCCAATGGCGGGCAGATCTCCGTCTCGCATGCAGAACCCTGGGCCAATCCCTCCGCACCGCTGAAAGTGCTCAAGTGGCTGCGCCGCGAAGATGCACCGCTGCTGTTCAGACTGCGTCCCGAATGGCTGCAATGGCGTTGGGGTCTGGAATTCCTCCGCCAGTGCACGCCCGGCCGCACCGCACACAATATTCGTCAGATCGTCGCGATTGCGGAGTACAGTCGGCAGACCTTGCAAGCACTGCGAGCCGAGACCGATATTGCCTACGACTGCGAGACGCGCGGCATACTGCATTTTTATACGGATGCGCGCGAGTTCGAGCAGTCGCTGCCGGCAGCGCAGCTGATGCGCGACCTGGGCTGCCCGCGCGAGACCGTCAGCGCCGAAGAAGTGTTGAAAATAGAACCCTCGCTCGCACCCGTGCGGCACAAGATCGTTGGCGGTGATTTCACCGCCACAGATGAGTCAGGCGATGTTCACAAGTTCACCACCGGGCTCGCTGAACATTGCGTAAAAGCCGGTGTGCAGTTCCGCTTCAATCATCTGGTCACCCGTCTGCTGACCGAGGGCACCGGTGCGGCGGCGCTTGTCTCAGGCGTGGAAGTGATTGATGAGCATGGCCGCCATCAGGTACTGCAGGCAGACAGTGTGGTGCTGGCAATGGGCAGCTTCTCGACACGGCTGGTCAAACCGCTGGGTATCGATCTGATGCTGTATCCGGGTAAAGGTTACTCGGCAACGTATCGCGTGCTCGATCCGGCACTGACGCCACGCGTGTCGCTGACCGATGATGGCCACAAGCTCGTGATCTCGCGACTCGGCGATCGGCTGCGTGTTGCCGGTACCTGCGAGATGAATGGCTATTCGCGTGAGCTCAATCCTGTCCGCTGCGAGGCCATCACCCGGCGGGTTCAAGAATTGTTCCCCGGCGCTTGCGACTATGACCAGCCGCAGTACTGGGCGGGTCTGCGGCCGCTGACGCCATCCAATGTGCCCTACATCGGCCAAACGCGCTACACCAACCTCTACCTGAACACCGGACATGGCACGCTGGGCTGGACCATGGGCTGCGGCTCGGGTCGGGCGATTGCCGAGATCGTTTCCGGTCGTAGACCAGACGTTGATTTCGAATTCGTCGGTATGCGTTCACGTACGCGCGGTAGCGATATGGACGTCGTACCCGTTTCAGCGGTGCGCTCCTGAATACTGACAACCATGCCGTGGCTGTCAGCTGCAACTGCTGGCCGCATCTGCTGGCTGCATCTGCTGGCTGCAAAAACCTCACGTAGACAAATCGAAGATAATTCGATTTTTGCCACCGGGAGGAATCATGCACTTCACCCCAACCCTGCTGCCCCTGCTATCGATCGCATCACTGTTGTCCGCGTCAGCGTACGCGCAAGAGCAGGTCGTGAAAATAGGCCATGTCGCCCCGCTGTCCGGACAGGTCGCTCACCTCGGGAAGGACAATGAAAATGGCGGGCGGATGGCAATCGATGCGCTGAATGCAAAACCGATCACGATAGGCGGCAAGAAGATCAAGTTCATGCTACTCGGAGAAGATGATGGCGCGAACCCGCAGCAGGGCGCAGCCGCCGCGCAAAAGCTGGTTGATGCAAAAGTTCATGGCGTGATCGGTCACTTGAACTCAGGCACGACGATACCGGCCTCCAAGATCTACAACGACGCGGGCGTCGTGCAAATTTCGCCTTCGGCGACGAACCCGAAGTACACACAACAGGGATTCAAAGGCGCTTTCCGCGTGGTTGCCAATGACGGGCAGCTGGGTGGTGCGCTGGGTCGTTATGCCGTCAGTGCGCTGAAAGCGAAGAATGTCGCGATCATTGATGACCGCACGGCTTACGGACAGGGTGTGGCTGATGAATTTGCCAAAGCGGTAAAAGCGGCAGGATTGAACATCGTTGGCCGCCAATATACGAATGACAAGGCGACTGACTTCAATGCGATCCTCACCGCGATCAAGGGCAAAAACCCGGATCTGATTTTCTTCGGCGGCATGGATGCGGTCGGCGGCCCCATGCTGAGACAAATAAAACAACTGGGCATGACGCCCAAGTTCATGGGCGGCGATGGAATCTGTTCGGAGCAACTCCCCTCACTGGCCGGCGATGGCATGACTGACGGGCAGGTGATCTGCGCCGAGGCCGGTGGCGTGGAAGACAGTCAGAAAAAAGGGCTGGAAGAATTCCGCTCAGCGTACAAGAAAAAATTCGGCACTGAGGTGAAACTGTATGCGCCGTATGTGTATGACGCCGTGATGGTGATGGCGGCCGCGATGCAAAAAGCCGATTCCGTCGAACCCGCGAAGTACTTGCCCGAACTGGCGAAGATTCGTTATCAGGGCGTGACGGGCCTCATCGAATTCGATGAGCGCGGCGACATGAAGCATGGCACGCTGACACTGTACACCTTCAAGTCGGGCAAGCGCTCTCAGATTGCCGTGACGAAGTGATCTGCAAAATGCTCGGCATCATGCGCATCACGGCTGACGCACCATGATAAAAAAGCGCTCCTCGGAGCGCTTTTTGTTTGGTCTGTCTGCCGATTACTTCAGCGACAGCACCCACTTCGCCAGGGTCTTGGCTTCAGCAGCCGACACCTGAGGATTTGCTGGCATCGGGATCTGGCCCCACACGCCGCTACCACCCTTCATGATCTTCTGAGCCAGCTTGTCCTCAGCCGATTTGTCGCTCTTGTACTTCGCAGCGACCTCTTTATAGCTAGGACCAACCAGCTTGTTATCTACTGCATGGCACGCCAGGCAGTTCTTTTCTTTTGCGAGCTGCTCGCTGGCGAATGCTGCGTTGGATAGCAGCGCGCCGAGGGCAACCGCAGCAACCAGAATACGTTTCATGTCACTCTCCATTAATTTGATGACGGCCGGATTTTACCTGCTTTTACAATCCTGCTCAGGTGTCAATCTATCACCGAAGCCGGGGTCTTGCAGACGGGGCTTACATTCATTCACAAAAAAGGGGCCACCACCTGCTCAGGTGACAGCCCAGCATTCGCCAAAACAGATGATCTGAATAACAATTTATTAATCCGTCACCGCGCCCTTGCTCGCCGTCGATGCCAGCTTGGCAAACTTTGACAGCACGCCTCGGGTATAGCGCGGCTCAGGCGCTTTCCACGCGGCGCGGCGACGAGCGATCTCATCTTCCGGCACATTCAGCTGGATCAGCAGCTTGTGGGCATCAATAGTCACCGAATCGCCCTCGTGCACCAGTGCGATGGTGCCACCGACGAAAGCTTCGGGGGCCACATGACCGACCACCATGCCCCAAGTGGCGCCAGAAAAACGGCCATCGGTGATCAGACCGACGGATTCGCCCAGACCCTTGCCAATCAGCGCCGATGTCGGCGACAGCATTTCAGGCATGCCGGGTCCACCCTTTGGACCCAGGTAGCGCAGCACGACGACATCTCCCGGCTTGATCTTGTCGGAGATGATCGCCTCCAGGGCCGCCTGCTCGTCATCGAACACACGCGCCGGACCAGTGATCACCGGATTCTTCAGACCAGAGATCTTCGCCACGCAGCCTTCGGTGGCCAGATTACCCTTCAAGATAGCGAGATGGCCCTGCTTGTACACGGCCTTGTCGATGGTGCGAATCACGTCCTGCCCTGCGGGTGGCTGATCAGGCACATTCTTGAGTTCCTCGGCCAGCGTCTTGCCGGTGATAGTCATGCAATCGCCATGCATCAGTCCGGCGTTCAGCAGAATCTTCATCACTTGCGGTACGCCGCCGGCC
>JBEDGK010000352.1:0-6172 GCA_041174665.1 Pseudomonadota bacterium | reverse complement strand
CAGCGACTGGCTCAGCTGGAATCCATGATCGTCCAGCAGCGGTACCAGCTGTTGCGGGTTCAGGGAAGTGTAGTCATCCTTGAATTGCATACCGCCATCTCGGGTCAGGTGCACCGACATGTACTGGTAGTCCAGACCCTTCAAATTCATCGCGATGCGCACGCGATAGGCCGCTGAGCTGCGGAAGTAATTGTGCAGAATGAGTTCTTGCGTCATATCGTCAGTGGAGCTAGCGTGGTTCAGGCAGAGAGATCAACGAAGACTCGACTGCCTTCGATCCTCACCGGGTAGGTTCGGACATCCTCGGTAAGCGGTGCACACATAGCCTTGCCATTGCGGATATCAAACTTACCCTGATGGAGCGGGCATTCGATCTCGTGTCCTTCGAGGAAGCCATCACACAATCGTGCATTGCCATGCGTACAAAGATTGTCAGTGGCGTAGATTTCGCCATCGACTTGATACAAAGCAAGGCTCTTGCCGGCAATGTCGACGCCGATCACATCATCCTCGGGTACGTCGTCGGCCGACGTAACATCAACCCAGTTGTCGCTCATCGTATTTTTTCTTTCATGTCAAATTGGGTAGATGATCGAATTCGGGATCATCTCGCTGTCGTAAATACACAGGCGAGAAACGAATCTCAGTTCGCTGCCCTCGCGTTTGATGCGGTCAAGATAACGGCCCACGTTGAAGACCGTCGACTCGCCAGACAGCTTGGTGCGAAATACTGCGTAATTAGCCTCGGCGACAATGATGCCGTCACTGA
Organism: Pseudomonadota bacterium; assembly: GCA_041174665.1. Taxonomy (GTDB): domain Bacteria; phylum Pseudomonadota; class Gammaproteobacteria; order Burkholderiales; family Burkholderiaceae_D; genus Pernthalerella. Next base: position 5,403 of record JBEDGK010000352.1, on the reverse strand, counting down.
TTTCGCGGATGACGGGAAGTCCAACTACATGGCGCTGGTAGTAAGGATCGTGGTACAGCGTCTCGTGGATGCCATACACGCGGTCTTTGAGCATACCTTTGCTCAGCAATGCCAACGTAGACAGCGGGAAGCCACGTTCGTAGTTCTCGCGTGGCTGGATCTTGTATTCACAATCGTCGACAAAGAAGTCGATCCACCGATCCCACTGCGCGCCATCGACTGCAGCAGCATAGTCGCCGTAAAGGCGGATCAAATCCACCAAGGTCTGGCTTTCATTCATCGTTGCCATACTCGTCAGACCTCCATCACTTTTCGCCAGTAGTTGTACATGCCCCGGATCAGGGTCTCTGTGACCATGTGATCGGTGTTTTCGCAGCCATAGCCGCCAAGCTCCGCTAACGCACGATGCGATGGCTTTTGCTCGAAGCCGAATTGCGACAATTCAATCACTTCACCATCATCTGCGGAAACAAAGCCGGCCGGCCCGAACAGATTGGCCTGAATCAGCCGGCGTTGCGTCATCTCCGGAGAATCATCTTCAAAGCCGAAGTGGGTCCAGACAAAGTCGAACGAGCCATGTCCGTTCGGCTGAATGTGACGAGTCGACACGCTGTTGACCTGCTGTTGAATGATCACACTCGGGAAGATGGTCATCATCACGGCAGTCGGGCCGTTCCACCAGTCTTCGGGCACTATATCGATCAGGCGCTTGTCCTGAATCTCCATGTTCTCCTTGAAGCTGGTGACACCCTGCGTCACCTCTTCTTTCTTGCCGCCGGTGCCGCGTGTCGAGATCATTGCGGCATGGCGGAATTGATCGTCCATCTTCAGTTCTGATTTGTTATCCGCGCGCCAGAGCCCATAGGTCACGAACCAGGTATGCAGCAGGCCCGGATGGTACGGGTCCTTGATATTCTCCTGCATCAGTTTCCAGTTGCCTGGAATGCGCTGGCGGTTATAGCCGAGGATGGTCAACTTGCGACCATTGAACAGGCGATCAAAGTAGGACAGGATGTCCGGACCGAGATAGTCCTCGAACGGTTCGACCTCATGGTCAAACGATGCGAAGACCACACCGCCACGGGTAGCGACTTTCAATTTGGTGAGGCCGTGGTCTTCGATCTTGAATTCCTTCGGCATGCCACCATTGACCTTGCCGTCCTGCTTAACGCCGCGACGGAAAGGCACGCCTTGCAAATCGCCCTTGAGCGAGTAATTCCACTGGTGATACGGGCAGACCAGTTCCTTCTTGTTGCCATGTCGTTCGCGGCAGAACTGCATACCGCGATGCGCGCAGACATTTTCAACCACGTTTATGTCGCCATCCATATCGCGCGTCATTACCACCGAGCGCTCACCAATCACGGTGCGCTTGAAGTCTCCTGGGTTTGGTACTTCGGCCCCAAGGCCGATGTAGCACCAGTGGCCCTTATAGAACAAACGGTCGAGTTCCTTCTTATAGATGTCTCCGTCGGTATAGGCCCAGAACGGGATACGGCTCGATCCCTCGGTTTCCCAAACACGTTCTTGCTTGAAGACTTCCGGCGAATTGCCCATGTCAATCTCCTTGGCTAGATTTATTTGGCGACACTGACGAATATGTCGCCCAAGCCGTCGATATGGCCATGCATGACGTCACCGGGTACTACGGCACCAACACCTTCGGGCGTGCCAGTCATGATTACATCGCCTGGCTCCAGGGTCTCGTAATGTGAGAGATAAGAAATCGACTCGGCAACTGACCAAATCAATTTAGAAATATCAGAAGACTGACGGGGCTGTGTATTGACTGAGAGAGAGATCGCCGCCGACGGCAGATGTCCGATCTTGGTCGCTGTATGGATGGGGCCGATTGGCGCAGATTTAGAGAATGATTTTCCAAACTCCCATGGACGACCCTTATCGCGTGCATCTAGCTGTAAATCGCGACGCGTCATATCTAAGCCAACGGCATATCCGTGAACATGATTCAGCGCATCGTCAACGGCGATATCCTTTCCGCCCTTGGCGATAGTCACGACAAGTTCTATTTCATGATGGAAATTACTCGTCTTTGGGGGGTAAGGAATCGAGATTTCTTTTTCGCCAGCCTGAATGACCGCGCAAGCAGGCTTCATAAAGAAGAACGGTGGTTCGCGATCTGGGTCCTTACCCATCTCGCGTGCATGAGCCGCATAGTTGCGGCCAACGCAGAAAACGCGGTTAACCGGGAAGACTTCGTCGCTGCCGGCGATAGCTAGTGTGTAGGTTTGAGGTGCTGGGACGGCGTATTTCATTGGGATTCCTGTCTTGGAAAATGTGAAGGTCAGATCATCAGAGACGGGCTTCGCGCCACAGCCCCAGGGATTGCAGTGCAGGCCGGTCGGAGAAGCTGAACAGGGTGGTATCGCGCATGGCCAGAAACTTCAGCGGCTGCCAGGACGGCACCACGAAAATGTCATCGCGTTGTAGCCGCCATTCGGTGTCACCGACCGACACCGTCGCTTCGCCTTCGAGACAGACGTATACCGTGCCATCGGTACTTCGGTACGGGCGGGTCTCGAATCCCGCCGGCAGGCGCTGTGCAAATGCCCCGATGGTGGGCATGGGTGAGGCACCGGTGGCGGGGTTCACGTAGCGTAGCTTGTGGCCATGGTGCGGATCGGGCGTGCTGGCAGAGATCATATTTAGCGATGCCATCGTGCGCTCGAATGGATAAACAAATACGCGCGTAGGATCGTGCGGGGCCTGGTGGAAGTCGACCGGCACCATGTTGTTACCGTAGCGCGCTAGCGCATCCCCTTCGGGACGTACGGTTTCTTGTGATGCGCTCGTGCCATGCTCGGCAAAGCCGGCGTCATAGAAACGTACGGTCGGAATGTCGAGGCCGTCGAGCCAGACCACGGGCTGGTCCCCGAGGTTGCCATGGTCGTGGAAGGTCCACGATGGTGTGATGATGAAGTCGCCGCGATGCATCGTCGTTCGCTCGCCATCGACAGCGGTGTAAGCACCTTCGCCATCCATCACTAGGCGCAACGCCGATTGAGAATGGCGGTGCGCAGGCGCGACCTCACCGGGCAAGATCAATTGTAGGCCTGCGTAAAGTGATTGCGTAATCGCCGACTGGCCCGGCAGGCCGGGGTTCTCAAGGATCAGCACGCGACGCTCGGCTTGCTCGGCGGTGATCAGGTGACCCGCCTCCATCACCTGCTCACGAAGGTTCGCATAACGCCACAGTGTCGGTTGCGCCGGGCTGTTCGGCTGCTTTGGAACTAGTGTACCGAGCACTTCCCATAGCGGTGTCATGTGCTCTTTGGCAATGCGGTCATAGTACTGCTGGCGCGGATTCGCTTGGCGGGCGCTGGGATCCATGGTGCTTGCGGTGTCGTGCATGTTGCCTCCTGATCAGGTGCCGCTGGCGTAGAACGCATCGGCGTACACGTGTTGTTCTTCGATGCCGCGCTGCTTCAGCAATGCGGCCGTAGCTTCGACCATCGGCGGTGCGCCACATACATAGGCGCGCCAGCCATGAAAATCGGGGATGTCATGGGCGATCGCGTCGGTGATCAGACCGGTACGTTTGCCTGATCCTGGATCATCGTCGATGGTGACGACGACTTCAACCTTCAGCGACGGCAGCGCTGACTGCAGCGCCCGCAATTGCTCCACTCCGTAGATGTCCTGCGGCGATCGCACCCCGAAATAAAGGTGAATCGGGTTGGTCATGCCAGCCTCGATGGCGCCGCGCACGATCGCAAGAATGGGTGCCAGACCAGTGCCGCCGGCCACGCACAGCATCGGCCCTTCGTGACGGGTGCGCAGGTAGGCTGTGCCTAGCGGTCCGCTGACACGCACGGTTTCACCCAGCTGCAGCTGATTGAACAGGTAACCGGTGACCCGGCCGTCGGGCACGAGCCGCACATGGAATTCGAGTTCGTCATCTGTGCACAGGCCGGCCATCGAGTAGGGCCGGATATGGTCGGGCGTGAATTGCAGCGTCGCGTACTGCCCGGGGGAGAAGAACAGCGGTTTGGAAGGCTTGAGCCGGATGATCTTGATGTCGTGCGTCGCATCGACGATAGCGGTGACGGTTCCCTTGATGATGCGTGCCGGATGCGTAACGATTTCGTCCGGCTCTGGGATCTCTATTGTGCAGCTCTCATTGAGCACGCTGGTGCAGGCGAGCACATAGTCGCCTTCACCCGGATTGGTGATCTTGGCTTCGCGTCCCGTCTCGATCACGCTGCCGCTGACGACTTTGCATCGGCAGGTGCCACAACGGCCAGCCATGCAACTGTACGAGATCGGCACGTCGTTAGCGCGCAGGGTATCGAGCAGATTGGCACCGGTCTGCACTTGCAGCACGCGATCGAGTGGATGGACAACGAGCTCCATGGTCTCCATTAGTTCTTCTAGGAATATGGAGGCGAGTATAGAAAGGCCACTAAAATTTAGATATAGAATTGTCTGAATTATATAAATTCAAAATTTGAATAACGCTGGCGTAACTGCTGGCATTTACGCACCGTAGACCTCCCATGGACCTGAAAGACATCGATCTGAACTTGTTAGTAATATTTCAGCAACTCTTGCAGGAGAGGCGCGTGTCGTCGGTCGCGGCCAACCTCGGCCTGACTCAGCCGACCGTCAGCAACGCGCTGAACCGGTTGCGCCAGCAGTTGGGTGATGAACTATTTCTGCGGACTTCCAAAGGGATGGAGCCAACGGCGTATGCGATGGAACTCGCTGAGCCGATCGGCTATGCGCTGTCTTCAATCCACGAGACGCTGAACCAACGCACTCGCTTCGATCCGGCGAGCGGCGAACGCAAATTCAACATCGGTATGAATGACATCGGTGAGATCTACTTCTTACCGAAGCTGATGAAGATGCTCGCCGAGATTGCGCCTAGCATTTCATTTGCGACGATCAGGACTACCGGCGCTAGTCTCGCCGATGACATGGAAGCAGGGCGGGTCGATCTGGCAGTCGGCTGGCTGCCACACCTGAAATCCGGTTTTTTCCAGCGGCGCCTATTCGTGCATGGCCATGTTTGCATGTTCAGGAAAGGGCATGCATTGGACAAGGCAGCACCGATGACGCGGGCGGAATTCGAATCTGCGCAACATGTGGTGGTGTCGGCAGCCGGTACTGGCCATGCCAGCGTTGACGCATCTATAGAGAAGCTGGGTATTAAGCGGAAGGCCGTGCTGACGGTGCCACACTTCGTCGCAGTTGGGCACATTTTATCGACTACGGATATGATCGCAACGGTACCGGAGCGATTCGCGACACACTGCGTGGGGCCGTTTGGGCTTCGGTATGTTGACCTACCCTTGAAGCTGCCAGAGATCGGAATCAACCTGTTTTGGCATTCAAGATTTCACAAAGAGCCAGGTAACCAGTGGCTGCGCAATGTGATAT
>JBEDGK010000351.1:0-10178 GCA_041174665.1 Pseudomonadota bacterium | reverse complement strand
GTTCGGCGTTGGGGACTGTCCAGCGACACATCCCGCAGGTCAAGGTCGTTCTGATTACCGGGAATCCTTTCGAATCAATCCCTTAGGACCCGAAAAGGCAGAATCGGCAAGCTGGTGAGTGCTATACTCTGACGCTCAACCGAATCCACCGAATGACCGAACTCAACACTCCACAGTCCGCCGCTGATACTCAGGCCATCCTTCCCCGATTTGAAGATTTCGGCCTTGCACCGCCTGTGTTGCAGGCACTTGCCGACCAGGGCTACGCCCATCCGACACCGATACAGGCCAAAGCGATTCCTGTCGTTTTGCAAGGGCGTGATGTCATGGGTGCTGCGCAGACGGGTACTGGCAAGACCGCCAGCTTCTCGTTGCCCATCATTCAGCTGCTGCTCGCACATGCGAACACCAGCGCGTCACCTGCGCGCCATCCGGTGCGTGCGCTAGTGCTGACACCGACTCGCGAACTCGCTGATCAGGTCGCAGACAATGTGAAAGCGTATTCCCGTCATACGCCGCTGCGCTCGACCGTCGTCTTTGGTGGCGTTGACATGGCGCCGCAGACCGCAGCGCTGCGTTCAGGTGTCGAGATTCTGATCGCCACTCCGGGTCGCTTGCTCGATCATGTTCAGCAGAAAGTGCTGAACCTCTCGCAGACCCAGATCTTCGTGATGGACGAGGCCGATCGTATGCTGGATATGGGCTTCCTGCCTGATCTTCAGCGCATCATCAATCTGTTGCCCAAGAAGCGGCAGAACCTGATGTTCTCGGCGACGTTCTCTCCCGAGATCAAGAAACTCGCAGCGAGCTTTCTGACGAGCCCCGTGCTGATCGAAGTCGCCCGCAGCAATGCGACTGCCGATCGCGTATCGCAGGTGATCTACAAGGTCGATGAAGAATCCAAGCGCGATGCGGTGGTGCATCTGCTGCGCGGCCGCGAGCTCAAGCAAGTACTGGTGTTTTCGAATACCAAGATCGGTGCATCGCGTCTGTCCCGCGAGCTGGAGCGCCATGGCATCAAGGCAGCGCCAATTCACGGCGACAAAACTCAGAACGAGCGAATGGCTGCACTGGAAGCGTTCAAGAATGGCAGCGTCGATGTGCTGGTCGCTACCGACGTCGCGGCACGCGGACTGGATATTGCCGAGCTGCCCTGCGTGATCAATTACGACTTGCCATATAACGCAGAAGATTACGTTCACCGTATTGGCCGCACCGGGCGTGCGGGTGCGTCGGGTGACGCCTTCTCACTGTACTCTGACAAGGATTCGCGGCTGCTGGCTGACATTGAAAAACTGATCAAGCAAAAGCTTGAGCCGGTGTCGATCGAGGGTTTCAGTGGACGTGTGTCACGCTACGGTGGCGAGGGTGACCGCAGTGACCGCTACGAACGCAGAGAGCGTCAGGACCGGTCCGAGCGCAGCGATCGACGTAGCGAACGCGGACCCCAGCCGCGCAAGGAAAAAATCGACCCGTGGTTCCTCAAGCCCTATGAGCCCAGCCAGCCCGCCGAGCCCAAGTCGGAGTCCGTGCTGTCGAAGTCCGGAAAAAATGCGCAGCCTCCCAAGCGTGCGGCGCTACTGGGCGGCTTTCGCAAGGCCTGAGTCTACGCCTCAACACCAAACCGCCGCGCCCATGCCGGCACGGCAGCCTCCCAGAAAGCCTGCAGCGTATTTTTTGCAGGTGAGATGTCCAGACCCAGCGCGTTTGCCGCTTCCATCAATACCTGAAGCGGGCGGCTGCGATCGATTGCCGCTGCACCAGTTTGCTTGGAAAGTTTTTCTCCCTGCATATTGGTGACTACCGGCACGTGCAGGTAGCGTGGCATCGGATAGCCGAGCAGTCGCTGCAGGTAGACTTGACGCGCGGTCGATTCCAGCAAGTCTGCGCCGCGCACCACATCCGTGATGCACTGTTCCGCGTCATCCACCACGACCGCCAGCTGATAGGCCCAGAAGCCATCGGCGCGCTTGAGTACGAAATCACCGACAGACGCCGACAAGCGCTCGCGAAACACGCCCTGCCAGCGGTCTTGAATGTCGATCACGTCTTCTGGCCTGTCCGGCTCGGGTACGCGCAAGCGCCACGCACGCGGGGTGCGTCCTGGTAGGAGTCCTTGACGACAGGTGCCGGGGTAGATGGCCGCACCATCTGACGCAAGACTGGTGCGCGAGTCAGCTATTTCTTTGCGACTGCAGCCGCACGGATAGGCGAGGCTACTCAGCTGCTCGAAAGCTTGTTCGTAGCGAGATTTGCGTTTGCTCTGCCAGAGGATGTCGCCATCGGGCTGCATGCCGAAATCACGCAAGGTCGAGATGATGTCCTCCGCGCTGCCCGGCACGGTCCGTGCCTCATCGATGTCTTCGATACGCACCAGCCAACGACCATGATGTGCCCGCGCATCCAGATAGCTGGCCAGTGCGGCGACTATCGAACCGGCGTGAAGCGGGCCGGTAGGCGAGGGGGCAAATCGTCCGATGTAAGGCAAAGGTTTTCCTGATGCGAAGTCTGAGTTGTTGCATGCGAAGTCATTATCCGCTGACTTCGCATGATTTGTCCTCGTGTCGGTTCAGTCTACTTGAATAAGCAATCACGCTCTGACGCAGTCCACGGTTCAGACCCGTGGTGTTGATCAACCGAGCAGCAACTCCGCTTGCGTCGGTGCCGGTATCTGAGACATCTCGGATTTCTTCAATAGCGTCCCCACCCGCACGCCCAGCAGCCGGATCCGTTTATCCAGCATCACGCGCTTGAGGCACTCGCCGGCAGCGCGTCGTATCTCTATGGGATCATCCGTGGCGATATCGAGCGTGATGTCGCGCGTCACCGTACGAAAATCTTCATATCGGAGCTTGATGCCAACGGTGCGTCCCACATAAGCCTTGCGCTGCAGGTCGCCGGCGACGCGTATGCACAAGTTTGTGAAAATCTCTGAAAGATCATCTCTGTCCAGCTTCGCATGAAGATCACGTTCAAAGGTCGTCTCGCGGCTGATGGATTTGGGTTCCGAGCTGGTGACCACGGGCCGATCGTCGATGCCCTGGGCCACCCTGTGCAGCCACTCGCCGTAACTTCGTCCAAACTGCTGCACCAGCCATCCGGGATCAGCAGCCGCCAGTTCACCAATGGTTTGTATGCCCAAGGTCTCCAGTTTCGCACCGGCTTTGGGTCCGATGCCATTGATCTTGCGGACTGACATGGGCCAGATCTTGTGCTCGAGATCCGAGAGCTGCAGTAGCGTGATGCCATCGGGCTTGTCCAGCTCAGAGCAGATTTTTGCCAGCAATTTGTTGGGTGCGATGCCAATAGAGCAGCTCAGTCCTGTTGCCGCACGTACGGCTGCTTTGATGCGACTCGCCAATGCCCGGCTGTCTTCATCGAGTGCCGTCAGATCAATATAAATCTCATCGATTCCTCGGTCTTCAATAAGCGGTGCGATGCTGGCTACCGCCTTCTTGAACAGGCGAGAATAGTGCCGATACGCGTCGAAATCAGCAGGCAGCAGAAAAGCATCCGGCGCAAGCTTTGCCGCTTTCATCATGCCCATGGCCGAGAACACGCCCAGCGCGCGGGCTTCATAAGTCGAGGTGGTCACCACACCTCGCCCGACATAGTTGCGCAGTTGCGCGAACTCGCGTGAGCCATCTTCACTTTGAACGGGATGATGACGAGAGCGACCGCCGATGACGACTGGATAGCCTTTGAGTTCAGGGTAGCGCAGCAGTTCGACGGATGCGTAGAAAGCATCCATGTCGAGATGCGCGATGCGTCTGTCGGGAGAGTCAGGCCAGGGTGCTGCGTGATGGGCGGGCTCGGACATTACTCGCCGTGTGACAGCAGCTCAGGCAGCCTGCGCAAGCTTGGCGCAATGCGGGCAGGAGACGCCCTCGACGTACAGCGGCGAGAGCTGCTCGCGTGGCGTGACGACAGCGCGGCATGCAAAGCACTGACGGGTTGCTGTCTCTTCAAGCTGCGGATTGAGCGCGGTGCGATGGTCAAACACGAAGCAATCGCCTTGGTAGTGCGCACCACCCACTTCCTCGAAATATTTGAGAATGCCACCCTCGAGCTGGTATACGTGGTCATAGCCGATGTTCTGCATATGGATCGCGGCTTTCTCGCAGCGTATGCCGCCGGTACAGAACGTTACTACGGTCTTATCACTCAATTCATCGCGGTGTTTTTCTATCACCTCGGGGAATTCGCTGAATTTATCGATGCGGTAATCAATCGTGTTGTTGAAGGTGCCGACATCGACTTCAAACGCATTGCGGGTATCGAGCATGACTACCGGACGGCCCTGGTCATCATGACCCTGATCCAGCCAGCGCTTGAGCACCTGCGCGGTGACGACCGGCGCACGGCCTAGTTCAGGCTTGATCAGCGGATGCTTCATCGTGATGATCTCGCGCTTGAGCCTCACCAGCATGCGGTTGAACGGCTGCTTTTCGGAATAGCTTTCTTTCCACCGCATATCCTCAAAGCGTGGGTCTTGACGCAGCCAGCGGAAGAAGCCATCGATCGCCTCGCGCGAACCGGCAAGGAACATATTGATGCCTTCCGGCGACAGCAGGATCGTGCCTTTCAGTGCCAGTTCGGCGCATATTGCCTGGAAGCGTGGCCGCTGCTCAACGGTATCGTCGAACGTGACAAATTTGTAAGCAGAGATATTGACAATCGGGGCGGCGGGGGGTGTGGACTGCATGGCAAAACCCGGGAAAATTCGACAGACACCGCCATTATAAGCGCCGCAAAACAGAGTTTGCGAGGCTTGCGTGGACAGCTCGGCACAAGCCTCCTGAAGGGGTTCCCAGAAGGTAAAATACGCGCATGAGCGCGCCGCAATTCATTCATCTCCGACTGCATTCCGAATTTTCCATCGCTGACGGTCTGGTACGCATCGACGAACTCGTCACAGCAGCCGCTGCCGACAGTCAACCCGCTGTCGCCGTGACCGATCTGGGCAATCTGTTCGGCATGGTGAAGTTTTACAAAGAAGCTCGCAGCAAAGGTATCAAGCCCATCATTGGCTGTGATGTGTGGATCAGCAATGACGAGGACCGTGACAAACCCTTCCGTCTGCTGCTGCTGGCGAAGAATCATGACGGTTATCTGCAGCTGTGCGAGCTGCTCTCACAGGCCTGGCTGGCAAATCAGCATCGTGGTCGTGCCGAGATACGCATCGACTGGTTGCAGGCCTTGCAGAACAAAAGCGGTTTGATCGCGCTGTCCGGCTTTCAGCTGGGTGATATCGGTGTAGCGCTGGAGAACGGTAACTTCGCACTGGCTGAGCGCTGCGCAACACGCTGGGCAAACATCTTTCCCGGGCATTTTTATATCGAGGTTCAACGCAACGGCAATCCGCGGCTGGAGGGCTTGCTGCGTCAGTCGACCCAGCTGGCCGCTCAACTGAAACTACCCGTTGTGGCCACGCATCCGGTGCAGTTTCTGCGCGCAGAAGAATTCACCGCGCATGAAGCCCGCAGCTGCATCGCCGAAGGTGAAATACTGGCGAATACGCGCCGCGTGAAGCGCTTCACGCAAGAACAGTATTTCAAGACCCAGGCCGAGATGACCGAGCTATTTGCCGACCTGCCCGCGGCGTTGACCAACAGCGTGATCATTGCTCAGCGCTGCAACCTGTCGCTTTCGTTGGGTAAGCCCCAGCTACCGGATTTCCCGACGCCCGATGGCATGAGCATTGGTGATTTTCTGGTTGCGCAAGCAAAGGAGGGCCTTGAGCGGCGTCTGGTGCAGTTGTATCCAGACGAGCAGCAGCGCGAGGCGGAGCGTGAGCGTTACGAATCTCGACTGAAATTCGAGACAGACACCATCATCAAGATGGGTTTTCCCGGCTACTTCCTGATCGTGGCTGACTTCATCCAGTGGGCGAAGCACAATGGCGTGCCGGTCGGTCCAGGTCGGGGCTCGGGTGCGGGCTCACTGGTGGCTTATGCGCTGTCCATTACAGATCTCGACCCATTGCGCTACAACTTGCTATTCGAGCGCTTCCTCAATCCTGATCGCGTGTCGATGCCTGACTTTGATATCGACTTTTGCCAGGAAGGTCGCGACCGTGTGATTCAGTATGTCAAAGAGCGCTACGGTAAAGAGGCCGTGTCGCAAATCGCGACGTTTGGCACCATGGCCGCCAAAGGCGCAGTGCGTGATGTGGGTCGCGTACTGGACTTCGGATATAACTTCTGCGACGCTATTTCCAAGCTGATTCCTTTCAAGCCCGGCAAGCTGGTGACGATTGCCGATGCGCTGGAAGAAGAGCCGCTCTTGAAAGAACGCCGCGACAATGAAGAAGAAGTCCGGCAGCTCCTCGAGTTGGCGCAACAGGTCGAAGGCATTGCCCGCAATGTCGGCATGCATGCCGGCGGCGTGTTGATCTCGCCCGGCAAGCTGACGGATTTCTGCCCGCTGTACACGCAAGGTACCGATGGCGGTGTGATATCGCAGTACGACAAAGATGATGTCGAGGCCATCGGGCTGGTGAAGTTCGACTTCCTAGGTCTGACCACGCTGACGATTCTGGATCGTGCGGTCCGCTACATACGTCAGCTGGATCCGTCGATGGCTGATTTCAGTCTTGATACCGTGTCGCTGAATGACAGTGCCACATATCAGTTACTCGCACAGGCAAAAACAGTCGCCGTGTTCCAGCTTGAAAGTCGCGGCATGCAGGGCATGCTGAAAGATGCGCGCCCCGACCGCTTCGAAGACATCATTGCGCTGGTGGCGCTGTATCGTCCCGGTCCGATGGATCTGATTCCGGATTTCTGTCGCCGCAAGCACGGTGAAAAATTCGACTATCCCGATCCGCGTGCAGAACCCATTCTCTCCGAGACCTACGGCATCATGGTCTATCAGGAGCAGGTGATGCAGATGGCGCAGGTCATCGGTGGCTACTCGCTGGGCGGTGCAGATCTGTTGCGCCGTGCCATGGGTAAAAAGAAACCCGAAGAAATGGCCGAGCATCGCCAGATTTTCCGCGATGGCGCTGCCAAAAACGGACTCGCCGAATACAAGGCCGACGAAATCTTCGACCTGATGGAGAAGTTCGCCGGCTACGGTTTCAACAAATCGCATGCCGCCGCGTATGCGTTGCTGTCGTATTACACCGCGTATCTGAAGACTCACCATCCTGCCGCGTTCATGGCGGCCAACTTGTCGCTGGCCATGGATGACACCGACAAGATCAAGGTACTGGTCGAAGACGCTTTGGACACCTGCGCACTGACGCTGCTGCCTCCGGACATCAATCTGTCGGTATATCGCTTTGCACCCGTCAAAGATCCGGGCAAACGAGCCGACCGTATTCGTTATGGTCTGGGCGCGATCAAGGGTACCGGTCAGAACGCGATCGAGGCCATCATCGCGGCGCGGCAGGACGGACCTTTTACTGACTTGTTCGATTTCACGCGCCGCGTCGACAAGCGCCAGATCAACCGTCGCACCATTGAATCGCTGATCAAGGCGGGCGCATTCGACAGTCTGGGCGTGAACCGTGGCGTGCTGTTGGCCTCTGTCGCGTTGGCGATGGAAAGCGCCGAGCAGGCCGAAGCATCGGCTAATCAGGTCAGCTTGTTCGACATCGATGACAGCGGCTTCGACGACCGGCCGCAGTATCTTGACGCACCCGAATGGACAGAAAAGGAAAAACTCACCGAAGAAAAATCCGCACTGGGTTTTTATCTGTCCGGGCATTTGTTCAATGCCTATGCAGACGAGGTGCGCAAATTCGCGCGCACCCAGCTCGCCGATTTGTCACCCAGCCGTGAGCCCAAGCTGATTGCTGGCATCATCTCTGGGCTGCGCACACAGATGACGCAGCGCGGGCGTATTCTGATCGTCACGCTCGATGACAACACTGCGCAGGTCGAAGTCACGGTGTACAACGAAGTTTTCGACAGTCATCGCGCGCTGTTCAAGGAGGACGAGTTCCTTGCGGTGCAGGGCAAAGTCTCCGAGGATCGTTTTTCCGGCGGCTTGCGTATCACTGCAGAACGCGTGATGGATATTGCTACCGCGCGCTCGGCCTTTGTGAAGGCTTTGCGACTGTCCATGAATGGCCAGGCCGATGCGCAGCGGCTGCGCGAGCTGATTGAACCTTTTCAGCAGTCGAAGGATTCCTGTCCTATCGTCGTCCAGTATGCGAAGAATGGTGCGCTGGGTGAGCTGCGCCTCTCGGATGCCTGGCGCGTTCGTGCTGACGACGCGCTGCGCGCAAAGCTGTCGGACTGGCTGAGTCCTGATAACGTCTGGTTTGAATACTGATGTCTCTGTCTGCCACTTTCAGGCGCATCCTTGGTCTGCTCAAGCCTCACACCGCGCGCATGATCGTCGCTCTGTTGGCGATGCTGGTCACGGCGGCCACCGAGCCAGCGGTGGCCGGCATGATGAAGGTGCTGCTCGACAAGGGTTTTTCCGAGACGCGCAGCTTTTCCCTCTGGATGGTCCCAGTGTTCGTGGTCGGTATCTTCTCGATCCGGGGCTTGTCCACATTTACCACCACTTATTTAATGTCCTCTGTGTCGGGCTTGTTGATGTCGACACTGCGCCAGCAGATGTTCAGCCGTTTGCTGGATGTGCCACTCAGCTACTACCGCGACAACTCCACCGGCAAAGTGATCAGCGCAATGATGATCGAGGTAAACCAGATCCTCGACATGATCCGCAATGTGATGATTGTGCTGATCCGCGACAGCCTGACCGTGATCGGACTGCTCGGTTACCTGTTCTGGCTGAACTGGAAGCTGACGCTGGTGACCATCACCCTGGGCCCGGCTATCGCCTTTGTCGTTCGCCTGACCGCCAAGCGACTCAAGCGTCTGATCGAAGAGAACCAGCACATGAATGCCGAGATCACGCAGACCATCGAAGAGACGATGCGCGCGCAGCAAGTGATCAAGATCTTCGGTGGACAGCGCTACGAGGCGAATCGTTTCAACGACCGCTCCGAACGCCTGCGGCGTTTCATGCTGAAGACGGCCAGCACCATGGCCACGACCGAGCCGATCACGCAGTTCATCAATTCATTCTCTGTGTCCGTGATCATCATGATCGCGCTGTCGCAGGCGGGCGATGGCCAGATGACCGTGGGGGGGTTTGCTTCCTTCATCACGGCCATGCTGATGACGCTCACACCGCTCAAGCATCTCGCCGCAGTCAATGGCCCGCTACAGCGCGGCCTTGCCGCGGGCACCACGGTGTTCGGCATCATCGACGCGATGCCCGAGCGCGAGCATGGCCAGCTGCTGCGTCAGCGCGCGACGGGCAGGCTGGATTTCGAGAACGTAGGGTTTTCCTATCCCGGCCAGCGCCAGCCTGCGCTGGCCGCCATACAGCTATCGGTGGCTCCCGGTGAAACGGTCGCGCTGGTCGGCATGTCGGGCGGTGGCAAGTCCACGCTCGTGAACCTCGTGCCCGAGTTTTATACGCCAAGTTCCGGGCGCATTTTGCTCGACGGGCAGCCAATCAGCGAGATTGCGTTGACGAGTCTGCGCGCGCAGATGGCCATGGTCAGCCAGAATGTAGTGCTGTTTGATGATACCGTGGCCGCAAACATCGCCTACGGCGATGCACATCCCGACATGGGGCGCATTGAAGCGGCCGCCAAAGCCGCGTATCTTGAAGAAGTGATTGCCGGGCTGCCGGACGCCTACCAGACCCAGATCGGTGACAACGGCATGCGGCTTTCCGGCGGCCAGCGGCAACGGCTGGCCATTGCGCGCGCTATCTACAAGAATGCGCCCATCCTCATTCTGGACGAAGCGACCTCTGCGCTCGATACCGAATCCGAGCGCGCGGTGCAGGCCGCGCTGGATCGGCTGATGCAAGGCCGTACTACCCTGGTCATTGCGCACCGGCTCTCCACTATCGAGCATGCAGATCGTATCGTGGTGCTGCAGGATGGCCGCATCGCGGAGACCGGTACTCATGCCGAGCTGCTGGCACGCAATGGCGTCTATGCGCATCTGTATCACTTGCAGTTCGCTCGCGAGAGTTGAGTCACCGAGCGGCGGAGTTACTGAGTTGCTGCTTCGCTGCATCGCTGAACTGAACCAGCAATACAAGAACCAGGAGACATCATGAGCCAAGCCCTCCCCCTATCCAAATTCCCTGTCCCCGAGCTGAAAGATCTTCCGGAAGATATACGCACGACAATACTC
>JBEDGK010000350.1:0-12639 GCA_041174665.1 Pseudomonadota bacterium | reverse complement strand
ATCAGAGGGAGCGCCCGGAGCCTCGGTCGCTACCATACGGCGCAGCACGGCACCAATGCGTGCGAGTAATTCGCGCGGATTGAAAGGCTTGGGAAGATAATCGTCCGCGCCTAGTTCCAGCCCGGCGATGCGGTCGGCATCTTCACCCTTGGCAGTGAGCATGATGATCGGTGTGTTGTCATCCCCGCTGCGCAGCCTGCGGCAGATCGACATGCCGTCTTCGCCCGGCAGCATCAGATCCAGCACCAGCAAGTCAAAACGTTCCCGTATCCATATTCGGTTCATCTCCAGCGCACTTGACGCAACTGAGACTGCGAAGCCGTTCTCACTTAGAAAGCGCTTAAGCAGATCGCGGAGCCTCGCATCATCGTCAACGACCAGTATCTTCGCCTGGGCGCCACGGGTGCGTCGCGAAGGAACCGGGCGGGGTGCATTTGTCGAGTTCATGGCCGTATGGTAACGTCGATCCTGTCATCCACCGCATGCGGCAGACCAATGATTACAAAGCTTTACAAAGTCTGCTGCACCTTGCCTCGCTCAGTTGTGGCCCTATCCCGATGAAGCACCGTCTCGTTCTTTCATTTCTAGTGGTTCTGCTTGGCCGGCCGGGACTATCCGTGGCCGCACCGCCTTCACAGGGCAATGAGCAGAGACCAGGGCCGGAGCGCGCGCGCGATCAACCGGCCGGGGAGCGTCGATCCGAGGAAGCCCGTCAGCGCGATGACGATCGTCGTCCGCCGCGCCTGTCCCCCGAGGAGCGCCGCGCGTTGCGGCAGCAGATTCATGAGGCAGGACATGATCTCTACCGGCCTAAACGCTAAGGGCAGAGCTAACGGTGAGCCTGACCCAAACAGTTTTTCTGGTGTTATAATTTTGGTCTACGCGGCCGTAGCTCAGCTGGATAGAGTACTTGGCTACGAACCAAGGGGTCGTGGGTTCAATTCCTGCCGGCCGCGCCATCATTTCAGCATCAAAAGTGTTTTAAAATCAATGGGTTAGTGTCAAAAGCACTAACCCATTTTTCTTTGCTGCCAGTCCGCCTCAGGGGACTTTTTGGGGACTCGTCCAGCACGTGCCTCCAAAACTAAGCTTTGCAAGCTGACATTCCGCGGGCTCATTTTCATCGGTGAGTGCACCTTGATGGTATCTCTGTAGGCCGATGGTGGTGTGGGAATCTCTGCCATTGCATTCACCGGCTCGCAAGGCAATGTACTTCGCATGTGGGCTGTATACCGCCCTTATCTCACGCGGCACTCTTCCAGTAGGTCTACGCTGTCTACGCTCCAGCCATCGGCCGCATAACACAGGTTGATAGGGGTCAGATTGTTGTTGCAGCGATGATGTTGCGAAATCGAGCAACGGTTCTTCAGCTACCTGTAGAGGTATAAGTAGCTGGCGTCATGATGAACGAAGGACGGTCACTTCATATTTCGATACAAAAAATTCTTTAAAGAAAAATTTTTGATCTTAATCATGAATGCATTCAGATCATCGTAAAAATTTTAATTGAATGATAATAAATAACTGACAAATTGCGAGTGCAAATACACTCTGAATGATTTAGTATTGGCCCTCATTTTCAGCAGTGAGTTCTCCATGGCTAGATTATCTTTAGAAGATCAGTTCAAAAAATTGCAAAAACAAAAAATTGTTATTGCGCAATTAGAGCAAGTCATTCTCGACAAAGAAACGAGGAAAAATCTTCATCGTATCGTCGCAGTGATTGACAAGGCAGTGGCGGCTGCACACACGATAGCGACATCCTCAGTGCCAGTAAAAAAACGCGGACGTCCTGCTGGCACGAAGTTAAAGCGCTCGAGCAAGCTGGCGGGAATAAAAATCGCACCGAAGTATCGAAATCCCGACGACAGAAAGCAAACCTGGACCGGTCGTGGTCGGATGCCGTTGTGGGCTGCAGAGTTGGCAGAGATTGGGAAATTGGAAGCGGCGCTAATCAAAAAACGCTGATCGCTGTGCTAGCCAAAAGGACTGCTCGAGATCACTCGTGCAGTCTTTTTTTTTGAAAAAATCAGTCTTGCAGCAACCCGCTGAGATCCTTATTCAGCGACCAGCATAAGTGCAACCGGAATAAGTGTGCGACAACCTCTAGGCGGGCAGGTCTTGTATTGAATCGCGAGGAAGCGTGATTTCAAATATGGCTCCTCGGGGAAGATTAGGGCGATGACTAATGGTTCCCTGGTGTCTTTCGGCGATATGCCGACAAATCCATAAGCCTATGCCCATACCATCAGGTTTTTCGGAATTTATCAGTGCGAACAGACACGGCAACCGGTCATCTTTGATTCCCGGGCCATTGTCTGTCACCCCAATGTGTAAACCTTCAGCGCTGGTGCTTGCCGACAGGATGATCGTCTTATCCTGTGCTGCGTCATTGTGAAACGCCTGGATACTGTTGATGGCGAGATTGAGTAAGGCATGTTGCAGCTCGCTCTGTCGTCCGAGGAATTTCAATTCGTTCTCAGAATCGATGTGCAATTCAATCCCTGAGCGTGCGGCCTCTTGTGAGATCAGGTCACGCACCGCTTCGAGTACTTGGCGGACAATGACGATCTGGTAACGCGCACTCTTGTCGATAAACATGCTGCGCAGTGTGCCGAGAACCTCATTCAGGCGCCTGGCGCTGTCAAGACACTGATCAAGCAGATAATCGCGGTTCAGCGGTGCTTGCGGCGAGGACGACTCGCGCTTGAGCGCGACCAGATTGATATGCAAAGAGGTCAGCGGCTGAGACAGTTCATGCGCAAGCGTTGCAGAGAGCGCGCCGGTAGCAGCTGTTTTGTTAGCTGCCATTAGTTGGAGTATCAGCGTATTTTTTTCTGCTATCAGCTTGCGAATCTCGGCGCTCTCCAACTCGGCATGCGCTTTTTCATATGAGATTTTTTCAGCCCAGTACTTGCTAATACCGGCATAAGATAGCATGCTTAAAAAGCAGTTAAGCAGGGTGAAAACGATCAGAATCACTGGGATTTGATCAAAGGTGAATACGTGTGTCGCGTTACTCGCCGCAGAGAGGACCCTGATAATGGCGCAGGTGAGTTCGCCGGCTGTGATCCACCAAAGCAGTCCGATCTGGTCATTGGGTTCAGTAACGCGCAGCCGGTATATTTCACGTAACTGCCAGCCCAGGGTCAGTGCAACGGCACCGGCGGCAAGGATCACGCGATTGTCGAAGTTCATGTTCACGCGAACCCAATCGAACACTATCGCGAAGATCACGATGACGCTCACAATGAAACTGTAGGGTGGTGCTTTGCCGTTGGCGTTCAGGTGACTGAAGAAAGCCGCTTGTAGCAAGGCGGCTGCGAAGAGCAGGGTGTTGGCTACCGTCGTCAGCCCGAATTGCGCGACGTCCAGCTGCGTCATTTTTGGGACTAGCCATGCGAACAGACCTAGCGATGACGCAAACATGGCCAGCGATAGCGCCCACAGCGGATGAGCCCGGCCTTCTATGCGGCTGCCGAGGTAGGGCAGGGACGCGAGCAGCAGACCAAACGAGACGGCTGCCAGCATCAGAAAGTACTGCGAGAGAAGGGTTTGCATTGCAAATGCCGTTATTAGTCAGGCAAGTATCGCGGTATTAGTTGAATCATTGACAGCCCGCGGCGTGACTGTACCTGAAAGCAGCGCTGTATCTGTGTCTAGGTCTGCCGCTGATACTCCAGCAGATGCCTGATATCGACATACTTGAGCGCATTGGCATGAGTGCATTCAAGGATTACCTGCGGTGCGACGCCGGCGTCAAACGCTTCCTTCCAGCGCAGCGCACACAGGCACCAGCGGTCGCCGGGGTTCAAGCCGGGGAAGCGAAACTCGGGACGAGGGGTGGACAAGTCATTCCCGCGTTGTTTTGAGAAAATGAGGAATTCCTCCGTCATCTCGGCGCACACGACATGCGAGCCGCGGTCCGTGTCATCGGTGTTGCAGCAGCCGTCCCGGAAATAACCCGTCATGGGGTCGGTTGAGCAAAGTTTGAGCGGAGTACCAAGAACATTGATTGCCATTAAGGGAACCCTGTGAACGCCAGCATGCAAAGAGCTTGCCGT
Organism: Pseudomonadota bacterium; assembly: GCA_041174665.1. GTDB lineage: Bacteria > Pseudomonadota > Gammaproteobacteria > Burkholderiales > Burkholderiaceae_D > Pernthalerella. The sequence goes on along the minus strand of JBEDGK010000350.1, from coordinate 8,575 downwards.
TGCCTGATTGTAGCGACTCTGGCGGTGTCAGTGCTTTTGGGCGGCTGCAGCACCGTCCGCCTCGGCTACGACCAGGCAGAGCCCTTGCTCCGTTGGTGGGTGGATCGTCATCTGGATCTGGACGCTTCGCAGGCACGCTGGCTAAAGGAAGAGTTGCGGCAGTTTCACCTCTGGCACCGACAGACGCAGCTGCCTGACTATGCGGATCTCGCGGCGGCCATGGCGCGCCAGAGCTTGGATGATATCTCTCCGGACAAGGTCTGCGAGAACATTGATTCAGCGCTCGCTCAGTTCGATCTGCTGCTGCGGCAGTCCGTGCCCCTGCTCGCAGGTCTGGCGCGTCAGCTCGAGTCGCAGCAAATGCAGCACCTCCGGCGCCGCTTTGCAGAGGAAGATCGTGCATGGCGCGAGAAGTGGCTCGATCCACCTCGCGATCAGCGCTTGCGTCAGCGCGTGGAGGACTGGACCGAGCGAGCCGAGTCGTATTACGGACGGCTCAAGCGGGATCAGCGCGACTTTATTTTCCAGACCGTTCAGCGCTCTTCCTGGGATCCTCAGCTGAGCTGGGAGCGCCGACAGGCGAGGCAGCAAATGATACTGGCCACGCTGGAAAAAATCATTCGCCAGCGGCCGAATCAGTTGCAGGCGGAGGTCGAGATTCAAGGATTGATAGAGCGCTCATTGCGCCCCGACGACACGCGCATGGCTGCCATGCAGCGCGCCTTGCAGCAGGAAGCCTGTGCCAATCTCGCCGGACTGCATCAGCTGAGCAGTGCTGAGCAGCGCCTGCGCGCCCGCGACAAACTCGTGTCTTACGAGCGGGATTTCAGACAGCTGGCCGCCAAGCGGTGACGCTGCGGCCAGACACTGCCCCTCATGTCAGGCCTTGTAGCTGAAGCCGTGCAGCTTCAAGGGCAGCGAGCGAATACGCTTGCCGGTTGCGCTGAACAAGGCATTCATCGCCGCCGGAATCACGCCACCAATAGGAGGCTCGCCAACCCCGCCCCAGAAGCCACCGCTGGGGACGATCACACTGATTACTTCAGGGGCATGCGTGATGCGGGCGAGTGGGTAGTCGCCAAAATTGCTTTGCTTGACCGCGCCTTTGTCAATCGTGATGTCTTCAAACATGAGCGCAGAGAGCCCCCAGATCACACCACCTTCAATCTGTGCCTTCACTGCATCGGGATGCACGACGTGACCGGAGTCGATCGCGACGGCGACACGCTTGATATCGATCACTGAGCCCTTGACCGATAACTCGACGGCGGCCGCAGTGTAGCTGCCATAAGAATCTACGACGGCGATGCCGCGATGAATACCTTTTTTCGCAGGATTGTCCCAGCCGATTGCCTTTGCCGCAGCATCCAGCACGGCGAGGTCTTTTTTACCTTGCAGCAGCGGACGGCGGAACGCATAGGGATCTTTTCCCGCTGCGTGCGCCAGCTCATCAACGAAGCATTCGCGATAAAAAGGATTATTGGTATGCGCGACCGCGCGCCAGAAACCCGGCGGCACATGAAATTCATTCAACGCATATTCATTCGTAAAGTTCGGTACTGCATAGGGATTGTCGCGAAATACGCGGGTATTGATCTGATCGATGCCATCCTTGACGAATTGCGGAAATACCGTGATCGCGATCGACTGATCCGCTTGCCGCACTTCCCACGCGGTCCAGTTGCCGTCACGATCGATCGCGCCACGTAGCTTTACCAGCGATACCGGGCGATAGCGTCCCTGGCGCATGTCTTCTTCGCGAGACCACAACAGCTTGACCGGTGTGCCCGGCATCGTCATCGCAATCTTCACCGCTTGCTTGGTGTAATCCTGATGCGGGCCACGGCGACCGAATGCGCCACCCGCATGCATCTTGTGTATCTGGATTTTTTCAAGTGGCAAGCCAGAGGCCTCCGAAGCAGCAGCGATGGATGATTCGCCGTTTTGCGTGCCGACCCAGACTTCCAATCGGTCCGGCGTGTAGAGCGCTGTCGCATTCTGCGGCTCTATCGTGGCGTGGTTCACAAAGCCAGTGGTGTACTCGGCTTCCAGTAACTTGTGGGCGTTGGCAAGAGCCTGCGTCGCGTCACCATCCTTTCGTGCCACCGGCTGGCTGGGCGCGGCGATGTCTTGCTTGAGCTTGTTCATGATGGTCGCACTGGAGATGTCACCTTTGGCGCCATTCTCCCACTCGACCTTCAGTGCCTTGATCGCCTGATTCGCCTGCCACCAGTTACTGGCGACGACGGCAATCCATTCTTCGCTGACGACGACCTGCTTCACACCGGGCATGGACTTGGCTTTACTGTCATCGACGCGCTTTACAAAACCGCCGAACACTGGGCTTTGCAGTATCGACGCATGCAGCATGCCGGGCAGGCGCACGTCCACGGCGTAGATTTGCGAGCCATTCACCTTGGCAGGAATATCGAAGCGGGCAGGGGAGGTGCCAGCGATCTTCCAGTCCTTGGGATCCTTCAGCTTGGGGTCTTCGGGGATGGGCATGCTGCTGGCCATTGAGGCGAGTTGTCCATAGGTCGCTCGCTTCCCTGACGGATGCGTGACGACGCTGTTCTTCGCCATGCACTCGGATGCCGGTACATTCCATTGCTTTGCAGCTGCCGCGATCAGCATCTCGCGCGCAGCGGCGCCACCTTTGCGAACGTATTCATGCGAGTCGCGGATGCCGCGGCTGCCACCGGTCGACATGTCTTTCCAGATTTTCTTGCGGCGCATGTGCTCGTTCACATCCGCATATTCCGGGCGCACCTTGCTCCAGTCGCATTCGAGTTCCTCAGCGACCAGCTGCGCAAGTCCGGTGAAGGTTCCCTGACCGAGCTCGGAGCGTGCGATCCGAATGATGACGGTGTCATCCGGTTGAATCACGACCCAGTGTGTGACTTCGGGCGCATTGCCCGCAGCGGCCATCGCGGAATTGCCTTGTATGCCCAAGGCGAAAGCGCCGGTGAGCGCGGCGGATTGCTTCAGGAAGGTACGGCGTGATGGCTGTCGGGCTGAGATGCTCATGCACTTCTCCTTGCAATGTGTGGGACTTGCCAGATTTTAACCGCAAGGGAGAGGTGGCTGAGGTTGCTAGGCAAAACGCCCCGCTAGGGGGCGCGTCATTCCGAACTGAGGGGGCAGGAATAATCAGAACTCGTACTCGAGCTGCATACGGAAGGTATTACCCCGCACTCCCCGCCCATCGATCGAATTACTGCCCATCAGGTAGGCGGCGTTGTACTTTACCGCCTGGTGGTTAGACAGCCCTAGCTTGCCGAATACGGCGGGGCCGAGACGATGGCCTTGATTGCGGGTGGGTGACCAGTCATCCCACCGACCGAGATCGCCGAAGCCTTGAAAGCCGAATTCAAACTCCTTACGGTAGCGGTATTTGCCCTGCAACTGGTAGTAGGCGGTTGCATGAACTGTCTGGATAGCGCTGTAGTTACGCTCGAAGAGAAGGTTTGCATTCCACTGTGTCTTGCCGAAGTCGGTTTGAAACAGTGGGCCCCATTTCAGCTCATAGCCTTCGCTGCGGTCCTGCGGGCGCTCGACTTCGATGAGGAACCCCATTTCCAGCGGATATTTTCCGGTCTCAGTGAGCTGGAAACGGTTCTCCCATTCGATGGCATCGAATTCCGTCGGGCCGCCGGGGCCGCGTGCGTGCTTTACATAGACCTCGGTGAACCAATGTTCATTGACGCCATAGCCCAGTCCGATGGAGGCAGCGGCAGCGTCATTGTTGCGGCCCTTGGTGTTACGCGAGCCAAATTTGAAATCGATCTCGCGCTCGCCCGGTTTGACCGTCGCTGGGTAGACGTATTCATTCGGGCCCGCGAAAACCGACGCGCACAGTCCCCCCAGCGCCAGTACGCTGGCGACTCGTAGTTTTTGTTTCATGATGCTTTTAGGTAGGCTTGAGAACTTGTTGAATGTGCTGACGCTTGACCAGCGCAGCGGCGAACAGGATGGCTCCCAGCGTACCGGCATAGAACAGCATCTGCATGCCGCTCGGGTTAGATTCATAACCGACCAGCACATGCAGGACAGAACCCAGCAGAGAGGTCGTCGACAGCAGTGAGGAGGTGTCCCACAGCGGCGCAGCCAACGCCGGCAGCATGTCGGCCTGGATCAGGAAGCGAGCCATTTGCCCGGCCAGGCCGGCAGCGAGTAGCACTAGCAGCGCGCCCGTCACCGAGAAAAACCAGCGCAGCGGGATTTTCATGAGGCCGAGGTACATGATCGTGCCTAGCGCCGCACCGCCGGCCAGACCGAGGGCGCCACCGGCGATGATGTCCGTGATGCTGCTGCTGCCACCGGTCGCCATGCCATGCAGGAAAAGTACGCTTTCGGCACCCTCGCGCAGTACGGTCAGCGCAACGAGAATCGCGATAGCGGAGAGCTCGCGGCTGCCCTCTTTTACGGCTGTGCCAAGCTGCCTCGCGTCGCGGGCCAGCTCTGCGCCATGGGAGGCCATCCAGATATGGTGCCAGGCCAGCATCAGAACGGCGACGCCCAGTACAGCAGCATTGAAGAGCTCTTGGCCACTACCATCCGCCATATCGGCAATCGTTTCCGTCAGGCCGGCAATGACACCCGAGCCGATGATGCCGGCGATAACGCCTAGCGCCAGCCACAATGCCCGGCGAGGCACGCCGCGCGTTGCGGCGGCAATGATGCCGATCACCAGCGCGGCTTCGAGTGTCTCACGGAAAATGATGATAGCCGGACCGAACATGATGTTTTACTCCGCAATGACGACACCGCGTGCGGTGGCCTGATTGAATTCACCGAAGAAAGGGTACTTGCCCGGCTTCAGTGGTCCGATGTAGATGGTTGCCTTGGACTTAGGCGCGATGATTTTTTCGCGATTGAGCTCGTGGCTCTCGAATTCCTCCGGCGTGGCATCCTGATTGTCAACGATCAGCTTGACCTTCTTGCCCGCAGGTACGCGCAGCTCAGAGGGTGTGAAACGGTGCTCTTTGATCGTCAGAACAAATTCGTTGTCGGCGGCAAACACACACAGTGGCGCAAAAGCGGCGGCGGCGATGAGGGATGTCAGCTTCATGATGCTTGGTTTCTCCAGTCAGAAAAATACTGAGGCATCGAAATGATAATAATTCGCATTTGGGGTGTCAATGTATTTTCTTCAGCACAGGAAATATTCCCCTCAGGCGGGTGGGGATACCTTGGTTTTGGTGTGGCCATTCTGGCTGCAGACACGGCTCATGGCAGCGCACGAGCGGCTCGGCAGCGTGATCTCTGGCGGTTCTGGCCTCAGCGTGGGCGTGGGGTCGAAGGTCCGCGGCGTTGTCAAGTCAATCAGCTCGGCGCGCGGACAAAGGCTCAGTGTCGCGGCAAGGCCCCAGACCCATCGAACAACTTATGAGAGCCGCGCCTGCAGTACCTTCGCGGCACGTTCTGAGATGACCATCACCAGTTTCAGGCGTGCGCGAGTCATGCCAACGAAGAGCTTGCGGAAGTTTTTCTCGTCCAGTTCGGCAAAGTCGATCTCGGTGAAGATCACGGCGGGCGCGGACTGGCCTTTGAAGCGGTAGACTGATTCGGCAAGCAGGTCGCCCTCCCGGAACAGTGGATTACCGAACAAATCGTATTGGCCGCTGAAAGACTTCAGCTGATGATTGCCGAGCGCATCAAGATTGAGAAGCCGTGAGTTCTCGCGTCCCCTAAAACTGATGAGCGCAATGTCTTGGCGCTTGAAGCTGGCGCCCAGACAGCGCGTGATGGCGAGCAGCGTTTGTGCGTGCAGCTTTGCTGTTTCCTCGTCCGGATAGATCAGCAGATCGACATGGCTGTCGCCAAAAGGACTGGCAGCCTCGACCGATAACGCCTTTGGTGAAAGCGCAGTCAGCCACTCGATGATTTGCCGCGGGCTACGATAGTTGGCACTCGAGCGCAAGGTAACCCAGTCTGGCAGCGCAACCGGCTCTCGGCTGTAGAGGTTTTGCATCGGATCTTCCATCCATAATGCGCGACCCTCGGGCACGAGCATGCGCAGTAGCGCATCGCGCCAGCGCTCGGAAAAATCCTGGCCTTCGTCGACGATCAATGTATCGAAGCGCCATTCGTCAGTAAGTGCTGCACTAGCCAGATGTTCCTCTAGCGTGTGCCACATGGCTTGATCACGGTAATCCGGTTCAATGCCGGTCGCGCGTGCAAAGCTGTCACACAGCTGGTGAAAGCTTGCGACTTGCCCGCCGGAGGGCAGCAATCTACGCACATGATCGGCGAGCGGACGGTTGTAGCAGACGTACAGGGGCTTTTTACCCGCTGCCAGCGCATCGGAAAACTCCGCGAGCGCCAGCTGCGTCTTTCCACTGCCAGCGGTGCCCTGTACCCGCAAACGGAAGGGCGAGAAATCGAGTTGCCTTGCCCATGTGGCCAATCCACCAGAGAGCCGTGTCACCAGCGCATTCGCCTGCCCGATCATCGCACTCGGATCGGGTACCAGCTGAAGCACATTGTTCAGGAAACGCTGTACGCGTTCGCGCTGCGCGGTGGCAGCCGCAGCGGGTAATATCGTCTGGATGATAGAGGCTAGCCGGTCGCGTTGCCGCGCGTCGACGATGCGGTCCGCAGCGAGGCCTGCCGCCTCAATTTTTTTGACTTGGTAGTCTGGGCAATAAAGCAGATAGTCGATGCTGAGCTTGTCGCCTTCATTGCCGAAGCGCTGGCGCAGTGCCGACACAGAGCGCAGTATCTGGTTCTTGACTAGCTTGGGTTTGTCCAGACCGGGATAGCGCTTTGCAAGCCCTTCATCGGTCTCTGCGAGAAAGCCTGATTTTTGTTCGATCAACAGCAAACGACCCTGGGGAGAGAGCACGATGAAATCGATCTCTCCGTAGACAGAAAAAGTGTTTCCGATGTTGTCGAGTTGAGTCCAGTGCACACCGTGGAAAATCGTGTACTCATCTGGCAATGCCTGAGCCAGTAGCGTCAGCGTTTCAATCTCTCGCTGCGCAGCACCGGTCACGGACATGTCGCGCCAGCCCTCGGGTTGTATGTGTGCCATAACCAGCCGATGTGAAGGGGAAAGCGTATTGTAGTGCCCGCTGAAAACCTTCTGAGGGTTTCGTCTTAGCTGCTGTTAAACTGCGACGCTGTTCGCGCTGTTGCAACTGGAGAGCTGTATGGATCTGCTGCTGGCAAGCATTGCCCTGATTTCCGCCGCGGTGGGGGCCGCACTAGGGTGGTTATTTGCGCGTGGCAGACACGGCACCGAGCTGGCGGTCAGCCAGGAGCGATCGCGCCTGATCGAACAGGCACACGACACACTACGCGCGCAGCTTGCTGATGCCAGCCGCACGCATCAGCAGTTGCAGGATCAACTGGCCGCTGCAGGGCGCGAACTGGCTACCGCCAGCACGCGCCTTGAAGAAGAGCGCAGACAGGCCGAAGAAAAGCTCGCCCTGCTGCGTGAGATGAGCGAAAGTAGTCGCAGGTCGCTCACTGAGGAGTTTCAGAATCTCGCCACTCATATTCTCGAAGATAAAACTAAACGCTTTACTCAGCAAAATCTCGAAGGTCTTGGCCAATTGCTCAACCCTTTCCGAGAGCGGCTGAATGAATTCAAGACCCGTGTGGAGGAGATGCATTATCAGGATGCGCAGCAGCAGGCTGCGCTGAAGACCGAACTGGCCCAGCTGAAGGAACTGAACCGGCAGATGACGGAGGAAGCGCATGGTTTGGCGACGGCGCTGAAAGGCCAGGCCAAGATGCAGGGTAACTGGGGCGAGCTGGTCCTTGAAAATGTGCTCGCGCGATCCGGCTTGAAGGACGGCAGCGACTACCGACGCGAGGTCAGCTTCGCCACCGAGTCTGGCCGTCAGCGTCCTGATGTGATCGTCTATCTGCCGCAGCAGAAACATCTGATCATCGATGCCAAAGTCTCGCTGAATGCGTATACGCGTTATGTGAATGCCGAGGACGATGTCGAGAGAAAGAAAGCCATTCGTGAACATGTAGAGGCTATCGCTGATCGTATCGCCGAGTTATCCGATCGCCGCTATTTCGAGTTGGGTGAGCTGAACTCGCCAGAAATGGTTTTCATGTTCATCCCGATCGAATCCGCTTTTGTCGAGGCGCTGCGCGCTGACGAGACGCTATTTCAGCAGGCGCTGGAGCGCAATGTACTGGTAGCCACGCCGACTACCTTGCTGACTAGCCTGAATATCGTGCGCCAGTTATGGCGGTTCGAGAATCAGAATGCGCACAGTGCTGAGCTTGCCGAAAGCGCGTCGCAGCTGTATCAGAAATTGCTTGGTTTCATCGGGTCCATGGAAGAACTTGGCAGGAAATTGGATTCTGCCAAAGCCAGTTTCACGACAGCCTTCTCCCAGCTTTACAGCGGTCGCGGTAACCTGATAAAGCGAGCGCGGGATTTCGAGCGACTGGGAGTCGCAGTGCAAAAAGAATTACCCCAGTATCTGGTGGACAAAGCCGAGCTGGAGCTCGACTATCTTCCTTCTGCAGATGACCACGACGGCGAAGCAGATAAGGTGGCGTGAGCTACCGGTTACATGATCTTCTGAGCTGCGCGCCATCGCGCACC
>JBEDGK010000349.1:0-13088 GCA_041174665.1 Pseudomonadota bacterium | reverse complement strand
ACACGCGCTTGACATAGAGCTTGATGCCACCGCGCTTGTTGCGATCCCACAGATCGAAAGGCGCATGCGCGGGGATATAAAGCAGTTGCGTGTACTCGCTGCGACCTTCAACCCGGTTGTGAGTCCAGGTCAGCGGCTCCTGAAAATCATGTGACACATGTTTGTAGAACTCGGTGTACTGCTCGTCAGTGATATCTGATTTGCTGCGTGTCCAGAGTGCGCTGGCCTGATTGACCGTCTCCAGTTCGTCGCGCATGACCATCGCTTTTTTTTCTTCGTCCCATTCTTCTTTGCGCATGGTGATGGGCAGAGAGATATGATCGGAATACTTGCGGATGATGGAGCGCAGCTGCCACGCAGACAGTAATTCATCTTCGCCTTCGCGCAGATGCAGCGTGATGCGCGTGCCGCGCTGTGCCTTGTCAATCGCCTCGACGCTGAACTCACCTTCGCCGGCCGATTCCCATTTGACGCCTTGCTCGGCAGGCAGGCCGGCCCGGCGGGATTCGACGGTGATCTTGTCGGCGACGATGAAACCTGAATAAAAGCCGACACCGAATTGTCCAATCAGCGCGGCATCTTTCTGCTGGTCACCCGAGAGCTGGGAGAAGAATTCCTTGGTACCGGACTTTGCAATCGTGCCGAGATGATCGATGGCTTCCTGCTGCGACAGACCGATACCATTGTCAGCAATGCTTATGGTGCGCGCGTCCTTGTCGAAATCGACTTGTATTTTCAGCTCACTGTCATTCTCGAACAGTGAGGCATTGTTGATTGCTTCGAATCGCAGCTTGTCGGCAGCGTCGGAAGCGTTCGAGATCAGCTCGCGCAGGAAAATTTCCTTGTTCGAGTACAGCGAATGAATCATCAGCTGCAGCAGCTGTTTGACCTCGGCCTGAAAGCCCATTACTTGTTTGTCGGGAGCGCCCATGATGTCCTCTGTTAACAAAATAAAATGACACGATTGCCGGATATTTGGCGATCATTCCCAGGTTTTCAAGGGGCCTTTGGTAGAATTTCGAGCTTGTTGACAGCCGGAGTATTTTCATCATGACCATCAGTATTGCCCAACGAGTGCTTGACCTGAATATCACGCTGCCGAAAGCGGCATCGCCCGCAGCTGCCTATGTGATGTCTGTGCGCAGCGGTCATACGCTGTATGTGTCTGGTCATATTGCGAAAAAGGCTGGCCAGCCCTGGGTGGGCAAGCTGGGCAAGGACATGACCACTGAGCAGGGCCGGGAGGCGGCGCGCGCGGTGGCCATCGATCTGATTGCCACACTGAGCGCTGCCTGTGACGGCGACCTGACGCGCGTCAAGCGCATCGTCAAGCTGGTGAGTCTGGTGAACTCCACGCCGGATTTCATCGAGCATCATCTGGTGACGAATGGCGCATCGGAGCTGCTGGTTGAAGTATTCGGTGATGCAGGCAAGCATGCTCGCTCGGCGTTCGGTGTGGCCGCGATTCCGCTGGGCGCCTGCGTGGAAATCGAGATGGTGGCCGAGCTCGCCTGATATGTCGCTTGATGGTCCGGAATCAGCAGTCTTTGAAACGACGGCTGAAAGAGGGTGCGACGGGTGGGACTTCGTCCTGCTCCAGAGAAAGGGTCTGGGCGATGTGACGGTCAGCGTCTTTCTCCAGCGCGAGATAGAGCGAGCGGCACAAGGCTTGCGCCTGTTTGCCTGGCCATTCATCACCTAACAGCGAGGCTGGTAGCTGAGGATCGCTGAGCAGCGCGCGACGGTATTCGTGAATTAGCAGCGTCCTCAGCGTGAACGCCCGGGCGCTGCCGAGCCGCGTTGGCGGAGCCAGCATCTGTCTCAATTCTTCGAACCGCGCAATGAATTTTTTGTAAGTCCGCGCAGTTTCCTTCAGCGGCCATGCTTCCGAGGTGATCTCCTCCAGCGGACGCGAACCGGTGATGCCCGCGTCGGTCGCTGACAGCACGATCACTTTGCCATGCATGCGCGTGCGCATGAGCACTTCTGCCAACGCCTCCTGATTGTCGCCCGGGCAGGCAAATAGTCCCGGTGCCAGTAGCGCGAATCCCTCCCACAGCAGCTCTTTTTTGAGCAAGGATTTTTGCGCGGTGCTGGCATGACCTTGTGGGCTGACCAGCAACCACTGCCCGTCCCAGCGCGGGCCGCTGTTGGCATACACACGCTGGTGAGCGCGCAAGAAACGCCTTTCTCCGTGTGGACTCAGCCGGTATCGACTGCGCCGTCCCGAGCGACTCGCTTCCAGCCAACCCTCCTCGGCCAGCCGGAAGACACTGGTGCGAACCAGCCTTTCACCGATGCCCAGCGGTTCGAGCAGCGCGATCAGGCTGCCCAGCCACACCGAGCCGCCGCGCGGCGCGATGGCGTCGCCAAACACAGTCATTACCAGCGACTTGGCGCGCAGCGCGGGCTGCCGCTGCTGTTTGGCGATCCAGGTATCGACAGATTGACGGGTCATGGTTGAATAAAAAAATGACAAACTGTTAAATGATACAGTTTTTCTCAGCAATATCGATTTCGCGTATCATATCCCGACACCAGCCGCTCAAGTGGCTCAAACAGAGGAGATGGTCTCATGTACGCGCAAATGGTCGATACCGGCACCGCTCGCCTGCGAGCTGCCGGTGAACTCCGTCCCGAGGAGCGGGTGTTTCAAGCCCGAGTTGATGCCGAGGTGAAGATCGAACCCAAGGACTGGATGCCCGACGGGTATCGCAAAACGCTGATTCGCCAGATTTCCCAGCATGCGCATTCCGAGATCGTCGGCCAGCTCCCCGAAGGCAACTGGGTGACGCGCGCACCCACATTAAAACGCAAGATGATTCTCCTGGCAAAAATTCAGGATGAGGCGGGGCACGGTCTTTATTTGTACAGTGCGGCGGAGACCCTCGGTGTGTCACGCGACCAGATGACCGAGGACCTGCTCTCCGGCAAGGCCAAGTACTCCAGTATTTTCAATTATCCGACGCTCAGCTGGGCTGATGTCGGCATGATCGGCTGGCTGGTCGATGGCGCAGCCATCATCAACCAGATTCCCTTGTGCCGCTGCTCGTATGGCCCGTACGCCAGAGCGATGGTGCGCGTATGCAAGGAAGAGGCTTTTCATGCGCGGCAGGGTTTTGATTTGCTGATGTCGCTGTGCAAAGGCACGCCTGAACAAAAGCAGATGGCGCAGGAGGCACTGAACCGCTGGTGGTGGCCGATGCTGATGATGTTTGGTCCGCCGGACACTGAATCGGTCAATAGCCAGCAATCGATGCAGTGGAAGATCAAGCTCTTCTCGAATGATGAACTCAGGCAGCGCATGGTCGATCAGACCGTACCGCAGGCCGAGTACCTCGGGCTGACGATTCCTGATCCTGATCTGAAATGGAACGAGGCGCGGGGTCATTACGACTATGGCGCAATTGACTGGCCGGAGTTTTACAACGTCGTCAAGGGTAACGGCCCCTGCAACCGTGATCGTCTCGACACCCGGCGCAAGGCCTGGGATGACGGCGCGTGGTTCCGCGAGGGTCTGCAGGCAAACGCGGACAAGCGTGCTGCGCGCGGTACGCGCAAGGCGGCATGAGGAGAACATCGTGAGCAAAGAATGGCCGTTGTGGGAAGTATTCATCCGTAGCCAGCATGGTCTCGCGCACAAGCATGTGGGCAGCCTGCATGCGCCGGATGCGGAGATGGCGATCAACAATGCGCGGGATGTCTACACCCGTCGGAACGAGGGCGTATCGATCTGGGTTGTGCCAGCGAGCGAGATCGTCGCCAGCAGTCCCGGTGAGCGCGGCGAATTGTTCGAACCGTCGAACAGCAAGGTCTACCGCCACCCAACCTTTTTCAAGATACCGCCGGAAGTGGGTCATCTGTGATGGATGCGGATAAATTCAACTGGCTGCTGAGAGCGGGCGATAACGCGCTCGTGCTGTCGCAGCGATTATCCGAGTGGTGCGGCAAGGGGCCTGTGCTGGAAGAGGACATGGCGCTAACCAATATCTCGCTCGATCTGATCGGGCAGGCGACGCTGTGGCTGTCACTGGCGGGTAAGGTGGAGGGCAAAGGGCGTGACGAGGATGCGCTAGCCTTCTTGCGCGACGTGCAGGATTTTCATAATCTGCTGCTGGTCGAGCAGCCGAATGGTGATTATGCCGACACCCTCATGCGCCAGCTGTATTTCGATCTCTGGCACTGTCTGTGGCTGGAATCCTTGCAGCAGTCCGGCGACACCGAGATCACACAGATCGCGGAAAAATCCATCAAGGAAGTCGTCTATCACTTGCGGCGCAGCACTGATCTGGTGGTCCGCCTCGGCGATGGCAGCGATGAAAGTCATGCGCGGATGCAGCGGGCAGCGGACACCCTGTGGATGTTTGCCGGCGAAGCTTTCATGAATGATGAGCTCGATCATCGCATTGCCTCGCGCGGTATCGCGCCCTTGCCGGACAGTCTGCGCGAACGCTGGCTAATTCAGATGACGCAGATTTTCAGTGCGGCGACGCTGACCATGCCCTCTGCCAACGCATGGATGCAAACCGGCGGCAAGCAGGGGCGCCATACCGAGCATCTCGGTTATCTGCTGGCAGAGATGCAGTTCCTGCAACGGGCCTATCCCGGCGCGCAATGGTAGGCCTGTCAGACAAAGCGCTCTGGGAATGCCTCTCTCAGGTCATCGATCCTGAGATACCAGCGATCTCCATTGTCGATCTCGGTATCGTGCGCGCGGTGAAGCCAACGGCTGATGGTGGTTGCGAGATCGTGATCACGCCAACTTATTCCGGCTGTCCAGCGATGCAAGTGATCGCAGAAAACATTCGGCAGGTACTCCAGGCCGGGGGCATGGAAAACATCCAGGTTCATACGCAGCTCTCGCCTGCCTGGACCACGGATTGGATCACCGAGGCGGGCAAGGAAAAGCTGCGCGCTTTCGGTATCGCGCCGCCGGCACAGCGCGCAATGCGTACAAGCGGCACGATCGATATTTCCGCGCTGTCCGTGATTGACGATGCAGAGATCGCCTGTCCGCAATGTGGATCGATCAAGACCCGACTGATCAGTCAGTTTGGCTCGACAGCCTGCAAGGCCTTGTATCGCTGCAGCGATTGTCTGGAACCTTTCGATTATTTCAAGCCTCACTGATGGCACATTTTCATTCACTGAAGATCAGAAGTCTCGTGCAGGATACGCGGGATGCGATCGTGGTCAGCTTCGACCTCCCGGCTGAGTTGCGACAGATTTTTCACTACCAACCCGGGCAGCACCTGACGCTGCGCGCGACGATTGATGGCGAAGAACAGCGACGTTCGTATTCGATCTGCTCCGCAGTGCAGGATGAGGAGCTGAGAATCGCCATCAAAAAAGTGTCGGGGGGTGTGTTCTCCAGCTGGGCGCATGAGAATTTTGCGACCGGCATGTCACTGGAGGTGATGCCACCGAGCGGTAGCTTTCATCTGCCGCTGTCGCCGGAGAATCATCGCCACTATCTGGCGTTTGCCTCAGGTAGCGGCATTACACCGATATTCTCGATCATCAAGAGCACTTTGCTGGCTGAGCCACAAAGCCGCTTTACCCTGGTGTACGGTAACCGTGCCTCGTCCACCGTGATGATGCGTGATTCGCTGGCCGACCTGAAAGACCAGTTTCTCGACCGGCTCTCCGTCATTCACATCATGAGCCGCGAGAAGCAGGATATCGAATTGTTTAACGGCCGTATCGATACAGGTAAATGCCGTGCGTTGTTCGAGCAATGGATATGGTTGGGCGATATTGATCATGTATTCATCTGCGGACCGCAACAGATGATGGAACAGATATCTGCAACGCTGGTCACGCTGGGCTTGGATAAATCGCGCATACACACAGAACTGTTCGGCGTAGCCGCCGCAGTGCCGCGACCACGTGCGGCGGAAGCAGCAACCGATGCGCAGTGCGACGTCACGCTGGTGATCGACGGTCGTCATTACTTGTTTTCGATGCCGCGGGATGCGATGCCAGTACTGGAAGCTGGGCTGGCGCAGGGCATTGAGATACCCTACGCGTGCAAGGGCGGGATTTGCGCAACTTGCCGCTGCAAGATCACCGAAGGCAAGGCTGACATGGATGCGAACCATGCGCTGGAGGATTATGAAGTGGCCAGTGGTTTTGTGCTGAGTTGTCAGGCCTTTCCAGCGACAGACAAGCTGGTGCTGGATTTTGATCAGGATGCTTAAGGACTAATCATGAGCGGTCAAACTCATCATGATGCTGCTGCGCTGGCGCGTGCCACCGGCGAACACATGTATGCGCGCGACCGGGCGACTCAGGGTTTGGGCATCGAGCTGCTGGAAGTGAGGCCAGGCTATGCTCGCATGCAAATGGTGGTGCGCAATGACATGCTGAACGGCCACGCGATGTGCCATGGAGGCTTCATTTTTACGCTGGCCGATTCCACGTTCGCATTTGCCTGTAACAGCTACAACGTCCAGACCGTAGCGGCCGGCTGCACTATTGAATTTCTGGCCTCGGCTTTCGAAGGCGAGCGCTTGCAGGCCGAGGCCAGCGAGCAATCTCGCGGTGGCAAGACGGGTGTCTACGATGTTGTTGTCACTAATCCGGAGGGGCGCAAGATCGCGCTGATGCGAGGAAAATCCCATCAGCTGAAAGGCGCTGTCGTCGAGTAGCCCTATCGCCACCAATAAGACGCGTCATCAATTAGACGCTAACATCATGACCGGACAAAATAAGAATGCACTACCGGGCGTGACCCCTACTGCAGGAGACTACCCATGGCTACATCGCACGCGAGGCCTGCTGATCTTGAGCCCATAGAGACGGCTAGTCAGGATGAGTTGCGCGCGCTGCAGCTGCAGCGTTTGCAGGCAACTCTGCGTCATGCCTATGAGCAAATACCGCACTATCGCGAGCGTTTCGATGACAAGGGTGTGCATCCGGACGACCTGAAATCCTTGTCTGACCTGCCGAAATTTCCGTTCACCACCAAGGAGGATCTGCGCAAGAACTACCCGTTCGGCATGTTTGCGGTGCCACGCGAGCAAGTCGTTCGAGTGCATGCGTCCTCGGGCACGACAGGCAAGCCAACCGTTGTCGGTTACACCCGCAACGACATTGAGACCTGGTCGCAGCTGGTGGCGCGCTCGATCCGGGCGGCGGGTGGTCGTGCCGGTGATATCGTGCATGTCGCTTATGGCTATGGCCTGTTCACCGGCGGGCTGGGTGCACACTATGGTGCGGAGCGATTGGGCTGCACCGTAATTCCGATGTCGGGCGGTCAGACCGAGAAGCAGGTGCAGCTGATCAATGACTTCAGGCCGGACATCATCATGGTCACGCCGTCCTACATGCTGAACCTGATTGAAGAATTCGAGCGGCAGGGACTGGATCCGGCAGCTTCTTCGCTGCGCATAGGCATCTTCGGTGCAGAACCCTGGACAGAATCCATGCGCGAAGAGATCGAGCGCCGTGCTGGGCTGGATGCGGTAGATATTTATGGCCTGTCGGAAGTCATGGGCCCGGGGGTGGCGAACGAGTGTATTGAGACGAAGGACGGCCCGGTGATCTGGGAAGACCATTTTTATCCCGAGATCATTCATCCGGTAACCGGCGAGGTAATGACCGATGGCGAGGCTGGCGAACTCGTATTCACCTCGCTGACAAAAGAAGCGATGCCAGTGATTCGCTACCGCACGCGTGACCTGACGCGATTGCTGCCACCGACTGCGCGCAGCATGCGCCGCATGGATAAGATCGTTGGCCGTTCGGATGACATGCTGATCATCCGTGGCGTGAATTTGTTCCCTTCGCAGATCGAAGAGCTGCTGCTGGCTCAGCCATCACTGGCGCCGCATTATCAGTTGGTCCTGACTCGCGACATGCATCTCGATCAGCTTGAGGTGTTGGTCGAGACTCGCGAGGATGTGCGCCATGGCGAGGGTCTGCGCGGCGGAACGGCGTTGGAGCACATGATCAAGTCTTTGATTGGTATTTCCTGCACCGTGACTGTGCTGCCGCCGAATGGCGTCGAGCGCACTCAGACGGGCAAGGCGAAACGGATAGTCGATCGGCGCCGATAAGCGCAACAAGCACAGCCGGTAACAGCCCTGGCAGGGGAGCATGGATTCGAACCACGCCGGCCGGCTTGGACACCGGTCTGTCCCCCTGGACACTCCCCTTTGCATGGCAGCCGGTGGCGAAAGCCCTGACTGACCGTGACACTATTTTCCTTCGTTGGTAGGCGACGGGCTTGAGGCGACTCAGCGGGTGAGGGATCGCGCTTGGCGAAGCTCAAGCGATACGTGATCTGCAGCGCTGAGAATGTTCGCTCCACCTCTGAGGACAAGCACATGGCGCAGTACTTCGGATCATCGCTCACAGCGCTGGAATCGCCGGCAGAGAAGGTCCCGCCCGCATGGGTCGATGATTCGCTTGCGGTCATTGTTGGTCAGATCGTCGAGTATCAGGTGCCGCCGCATGCGATTGATGGACTCGATCGTCTGTACGGCAGCCTGTACGCCTGCTGGCGTTTCCTGCGGCTGTGCGATCCTGTGCTCCCGCATACCTGGATCGCGTATCAGCGAGGTGAGATCGTGGGTGTGCTGCTATTCAGGGTCAATGCCGGGCGAGTTCGCGTACTGACAGAAATGTTCATCCTTGACGAGGCCATCGCGACTGCATTCGCTCGTGATGTATTCAGTCGCTACTGCGATACTGTAGAGATCGATTTCAATGCGATCGGTTTGACTTCTCCATTTACGCGTATGGCCTGCCAGCATTTCGCGTTTTCTGAAAATTATGTGCTTACGTTGCCTGCCTCCGTGGAGAGCTATCAGCGGTCGCTGGGCAAATCCACCCGCAAGACGCTTCGGGGTTACAGTAACCGACTACTGCGAGATCATCCGGGTTTCGAATGGCAATGCAGTCTTTCGGATACGCTGCCGCGCCATGTGCAGCGCGCATTGGTGCAGCAGCTGCAGGAATTCAAGCGCGCCAGCATGACCGCGCGCGGCAAGCAGGCGCAGATCGATGCTCACGAGACCACCCAGCTGCTGCAGATGGCGGCTGATTGCGGGATGTTTGGCCTGGGAACAGTCAACGGAAAACTCTGCGCTGGTTCGCTGGCATTGAAAATAGGCGATAGCTACGTGATGATGCTGTGCGCTGCCGATCCCGCGTTTTCCGCTCACCGACTCGGGCTGCTCGCTTGTTACTGGTCGCTCTGCGACTGCATCATGCAGGGTGCGCGGCAGTGCCATTTGCTCTGGGGACGCTATCGTTACAAAGAACAATTGCTTGCAGTACCAATCTCATTGCACCGCCTGAGGATGTATCGCTCTCGTTGGCATATGTTGTTTCGCCCGATGGGTATCGCTTGCATGACCGTTCAAGGGTTGTCACAGCGTTGTCGTGCATGGCTGAGAAGCGACATGCCAAACCGCCAAAGCCGCATCGTGCGTGATTTTTTCAGTTTTCTCAAGAGACCGGGCTCAACCCCTGAAGCGACGCCACTGCAGAAATAGATCAGCCGATGGGATAGTCAATCCCCTCGATTTCTGAGCTGTCGAAAAAAGCCGCTCCCGAAGGAGCGGCAAGTTTTTTTAGCGACGCCGAGATGCATGAACCCTCTGCGGCGTAATCCCTGGGTGCGTTCATGGGGCGGGCGGACTGACGACGCCAGTGGTACCCGGCGTCACCGTTCCCACGCCGGACAGCGTAGTGATCGGCGTGACAGTCGTCGTCGGCGTCGCGGTACCCGTTGTCGTACCCGCAGTGGCTGCGGTGCTCGTGGTGTCGTTTGTAATTCCAGTCGCGGTGCCCGTCGTGCCACCGGTCGGAGTACCGGTCGAAGTACCGGTTGTGATACCGGTCGTCGTACCGGTCGTCGTTCCGGTCGTTGTGCCGGTCGTTGTGCCGGTCGTCGAGGCAGAGGCCGCGCGCCTGGTGCCCGCCGTGGCCACGATCTGGCCGCGCAGTTCACCCTGCAGGAAGGCCGTCGAGGTGATTTCATAGTACAGATTGCCACCAGTGAGCGCTGTACCCTGCGTGCCGGTCAGTGTGGTGCGTGCAATCCATATGCCCGAGCCCTGCGTTGTCTCGCGCAGGCTGTTGATCACTGGGCCGACGGTGCCAGCTGCGCCCTGTCTTAGGCTGGCGCCCGTCCCAGTAATGCCTGACGAGACAATCACTGAGGTGAGCACACGGTCACGCGGTCGGTAGACCGTGATCGTCGCCGCGGTTGCTGTGCTGGATGTGGGGGGCACGGCAAGTGCTCCGGTCATCACATTGGTGAAGAATAGCGGACGAGTCGCAGCGACGGTGTTAGCCGCCGTGCTGGTGGTGCCGCTGCCAGTGCTAGCAATGCCGCTGGTGCTGCCGCTGCTAGTGCCAGAGGTGCCTGATCCAGTCGAGTTATCGTTGACGCTGCTGCTCATTGTGCTGTTGTTGACGCTTTTTGCTGTATTGCCCGGTGTGGTGGCATTACTCGTCGTCGTGTCGGCTGTCCCACTGGCGACTATGCTTGCGGTACTCGCTCCCGCGCTGGTGGTGCCGGTGCCGCTACCACCAGTAGCGCCGGTTGTTGTGCCCGAGGTGCTAGTGGTCGTGCTGGTACCGCTGGCGGGAATCGCTGATCCGCTCTTGGGCAGCTGAACCAGAATCTGGCCGCGAATTTCACCATCAGGGAAAGCCGCGCTGTGGACGTTGAAGTAGAAGCTGCCTGCGCGCAGCGTATTTAACTGCTCCACACTTAGCACGGTGCTGGCAGTCCAGATGCCGCTGCCGCTGCTGCTCTCTGTGAGTTGCAATGCCACGGGGCCGGAGACGCCGCGCGGCGCGGCATGAATGTGCGCCGCTGTGCCCGCGATATCCGCAGTGACGACGGTGGCCTTCATCTGACGCGTCTCGGGGTCGACCACGACCACCCCAGTGGCCGTGGCGGCTGTGTTCACCAGTGGCACTTCTTCAGCGCCGGTCAGGGTGGCAGAAAAAACATGGTTCGGTACCGTGCTGTTGGCAGAGTTCACTTGATTGAGATTCGATCGGGTGGCGGTCGGGTTGATGGGGTTGCTGTCGCTGCCGCAGCCTGTCAGCACCAGCAGCAGTAATGCAGGGATCCACCCGGAAGTGAATCGCGTCAATGAAAAAGCTTTCATGAGTCGTCCTCTGGTTGAGAAATACTCCCTGGAAAAATGAGCGCTGCGTTAACGGTCGGGCTGGCCTTGCCGCACCGAAGGTGAGTCGCAGTCTGAGGAATGTCCGTACAGGCGCGTTGCTGGTCTAAGCAGTGTGCGTGCCCACCGGGCGTGGCTGGCGAGCGCTATGGATAGGCAAGGCTGGATCAGTGAGCATCGTAAGAATTACCGGCGCCTCTGAAAAAATTTCGGCAGGTGCGCCTGCATGGCTGGGTTACCATTCGGATTCATCATCGAAATCGCAAACCCCATGTCAGAGACAGACTTACGTCCAGGACAATCAATCGAGCTGCTCAAGGCGCTGCATATCCTGACCCGCGATGGCAAGATGAATCAGGACAGCCGCCGCAAGCTCAAGCAGGTCTATCATCTTTTCCAGTTCATCGAACCTTTGCTTCAGCAGCTGTCATCCAAGGGACGGCCAGTCACGCTAGTGGATCACGGCGCAGGAAAATCTTATCTGGGCTTCATTTTGTACGATCTTTTTTTCAAGGATCGTGATGACGATTCACATATCTACAGCATAGAGTCGCGTACCGAGCTGGTAGACAAAGCGCGCGATCTTGCCGATCGTGCGGGTTTTGCCCGCATGTCGTTTCTTCCGCTATCGGTGGCCGAGTCCACCGAGTCGCCCTTGTTGCCTGACACAGTGGACATGGTCACCGCGCTGCATGCCTGCGATACCGCCACAGATGATGCGATCAGCTTCGCTCTCAAAAAGCTGGCATCTTTCATCGTGCTGGTGCCTTGCTGCCAGGCGGAAGTCGCCGCGACCTTGCGGCGCCTGAAGGGAAAATCGCTCACGCGTGATGTGCTCACCGAGATCTGGCGCCATCCCATTCATACTCGCGAGTTTGGCAGTCACCTGACGAATGTGCTGCGATGTCTGCAACTCGAAGCGCACGGTTATCAGGTAAACGTGACGGAGCTGGTCGGCTGGGAACATTCAATGAAGAATGAACTGATCATCGCCAGTCAGCATCGTGATGTACCGCGACAGCGCGCTGCAAAACGTCTGCAGCAGATACTGGCCGATATCGGGCTGGAGGAAATGTCGGAGCGCTTCTGGGTGCCGGCCTGATGACCTGAGCGATCAGGGTGTCTCGGGCCGTCTCAGAGACACGTTTACGGGCTGGGTTGACCCTGCGTCGGCGGACGCATCAGTGTGGTTGCTGGCAGCGAGTGGCTGGCAACAAAAATTTCATGCAGCAGCAGACTGAAGCTTCCAATCAGCATTGTCATCGTGGCGACGAACATGAAGGCAATCAACGAATCAAGTTTCAGGTTCAGCGAGTCGTCGATGAACAGAACCACGACCACCATGCACACCAGGATCATGCAGCAGGCAGACAAACCGACTGCGCGATGAATGGCGGTTGCTCGACGGCGCAGTACCGAGAGTTCGTGCACCAGCACCGGTCGCAGTCCGAGGCCGCCAGAGAGTTTTTCTTCCAGCGTTTCCTGGCGGTCGCTGATCCTCTCAAGCCGGTTGGTCAGCACGCGCATCTGGATCATTACGCCAAGCATCAGCAGTGCGGGTGTGATCGCCACGCTGATCAGGTTGCCGATATCGCCAAACAGGGATTTCATCTCGGTTGGGTAGTTAAATAGGTTTAATTTCCATTGTAACTGCTTCTGGCAGTCGCGTTGGATTAGCGCTGGGCTACGCCGTCTGCGAGTTGGCTCGCACCTGCCGCCCCGGGCAATCGGCGCGACGGATGCGGCGTCTCTTCGATGACGCCGGCAGTGTGTGTCCGGGCCAGGGCTTGGTGCCTCGCAAAGGCTGCCTGCACTCCCTGAACTATGCTTGGCACCCCGGTTTCAGCAGCTGATTCGGTTGCTGCAATGCGATCGGTGAAGAATTTATTTTGTATTTTTGCAGAAATAGAATAAGTTCTCGGGTCGGCGCGAGGG
>JBEDGK010000348.1:0-6527 GCA_041174665.1 Pseudomonadota bacterium | reverse complement strand
ATCTGCTGGTGTCTGGCGGCGCCGTGTCGCTGTCGTGGACGAACACCAAGCTGATCGCTGGTGTGGCTGCGATCGTTTTCTTTTTGTGGACACGGCATGTTCTGGGGACGTTGGTGTTTGGGATGGCGGTGTTTACGGTACTGCGGTTAGCAGGTTGATTGAACAGCGCATGCCGCGAGCAGCATGCACTATTCAAGCGAAATAAAAGTCCGAGATGTCGTTACCGTTCCCCCCGTCAAGACGGTCATCGCCTGCGCCAGCGTTCAGCACGTCATCTCCACCTCCTCCGAACAGTGCATCATTTCCAGTGTCTCCACTCAGCACATCGTCCCCCATGCCGCCCTGCAGCCAATCATTACCGTTGCCGCCATAAAGTCGATCATTGCCATCGCCGCCGTAGACGATGTCGTTTCCTTCGCCTGCGCTCACGACGTCGTTGCCGGCTCCTGCAATGATCGTATCGCCAATGATGGTGCCAGTGATGACATCTGATACGGCTGTACCTTCGATTATTGAAGACATCGAGATTCCTTTCAGTTTCTAGGAGTGATCTCCCGTTGAAAACAATCAATGTTTCCAGGGCAGTCGAGCAGGGCGCGACGCGCTGATTCCTGCAGCAGATAAATGATTTCCATGATGAGTACAGAAAAACGACGCTCGTATGCGAGTTGCGCGTCTTCCCAGTGCGTCGCTCATGCAACATTCGCTGCGCTATCTCACACGCAGGGAGGGGGCTGAATGGTTGGGGTCATGCCGGTCTGACAACGGGCTTTGGGTGGATGGGCTGCGGTAAAATATACGGTTTTCCAACTCGCCCACGCCCCCCATGCGTTTCAACCGACTTAGCGACCTAGTGCAGCAGGACAAGCTGCGCGGCAAGCGTGTTTTCATTCGTGCCGATCTGAACGTACCGCAGGATGACGCTGGCAACATCACCGAAGATACGCGCATTCGCGCATCGGTTCCGGCGATTCAGGCCGCGCTGGGGGCTGGCGCTGCGGTGATGGTGACTTCTCATCTTGGTCGCCCTACCGAGGGCGAATTCAAGCCGCAAGACAGTCTCGCGCCGATCGCCGAACGCTTGTCGGAATTGCTAGGCCGTCCGGTGCCGCTCAAGTCCAACTGGGTCGATGGCGTGGACGTTGCGCCGGGTGCGGTGGTGCTGCTCGAGAACTGCCGCGTGAACAAGGGCGAGAAAAAGAACAGCGACGATCTCGCGAAAAAAATGGCGGCGCTGTGCGATGTGTATGTGAACGATGCTTTCGGTACTGCGCACCGTGCCGAGGCGACGACGCACGGCATTGCCAAATTCGCGCCAGTTGCGTGCGCCGGCCCGCTGCTGGCCGCCGAGCTGGATGCTCTCGGCAAGGCGCTAGGCAAACCCGCGCATCCGCTGGTGGCGATTGTTGCGGGATCTAAAGTATCGACCAAGCTCACCATTCTCACATCACTGGCTGACAAGGTGGATCGTCTGATCGTCGGTGGCGGCATCGCGAACACCTTCATGCTGGCTGCCGGTCTACCCATTGGCAAATCGCTGGCCGAGCCGGATCTGGTCGCTGAAGCGAAGGCCATTCATGAAATGATGATGGCGCGTGGCGCGTCGGTGCCGATCCCGGTGGATGTGGTGTGTGCGAAAGAATTTTCTGCGAATGCTGCGGCAACCGTGAAATCTGTTGAGCATGTGGCAGAGGACGATATGATTCTCGATATCGGTCCACAGACCGCGAAGCTGCTGGCCACGCAATTGCTGGATGCGGGCACCATTGTCTGGAATGGCCCGGTCGGTGTGTTCGAATTCGACCAGTTTGGTGAGGGTACCAAAACGCTGGCCATGGCAATCGCGCAGTCTAAAGGCTTCTCGATTGCCGGTGGCGGCGACACGCTGGCAGCGATTGCGAAATACGGTATTGCCGACCAAGTCGGTTATATCTCCACTGGCGGCGGCGCTTTTCTGGAATTCTTAGAAGGTAAAGTGCTTCCTGCCGTTGAAATCTTAGAGCATCGCTCTCACTAAACTGGACCATCATGAAACAGCGCGCCACCAAGATCGTTGCTACTATCGGTCCTGCTTCCAGTACTTTCGATACGTTGCAACGGATGATTGCCGCCGGTGTCGATGTGGTGCGACTGAACTTCTCTCATGGCAAAGCAGAGGATCATGTGGCCCGCGCACAGATGGTGCGAGATGCCGCCGCTGCCTGCGGGCGCGAGATCGCGATCATGGCTGACCTGCAAGGCCCGAAGATCCGCATCGGCAAGTTCAGCGAGGGCAAGATCGAGCTCGCCAAAGGCGATGCGTTCATTCTGGATGCGGCCTGTGATTTGGGAAATCAGCAGCGCGTTGGACTTGATTACAAAGAATTGCCAAACGATCTCAAACCCGGCGACGTACTGCTGCTGAATGATGGTCTGATCGTGCTGACGGTTGATCGGGTGAAGGGCAGCGAGATCTTCACCACGGTGAAAATCGGCGGTGAGCTGTCCAATAACAAGGGCATCAACCGTCAGGGTGGCGGTTTATCCGCGCCAGCGTTGACTGCCAAAGATATGGACGACATCAAGACCGCATTGCATCTGGGCGCAGACTACATTGCGGTGTCTTTCCCGAAGAGTGCGACTGATATGGTCATGGCGCGCCAGCTGGCAAACATCGCTGCCGATGAAAACAAAATGGCCAAACCCCGCATGATCGCCAAAATTGAGCGGGCCGAAGCGATTCCTGCTTTGCAGGAAATTCTGGATGCGTCGGATGGCATCATGGTTGCGCGCGGTGATCTCGCGGTAGAGGTCGGCAATGCCGCTGTGCCGGCGCTGCAAAAGCGCATGATCCGCATGGCGCGTCACTCGAACAAGCTGGCTATTACGGCAACGCAGATGATGGAGTCAATGATCCAGAATGCCGTTCCCACGCGAGCGGAAGTATCGGATGTAGCGAACGCCGTGCTTGATGGCACAGATGCCGTGATGACCTCGGCCGAGACAGCGGCGGGCAAGTACCCCGTCGAGACGGTCGAGATGATGGCGGCCGTCTGCGCAGAGGCTGAAAAGGCCGAGCATCTGTCGCTGGACACAGATTTCCTGAATGTGACCTTCACGCGAATAGATCAGTCGATTGCCTACGGCGCACTGTTCACTGCCTACCATTTGCGCGCGCGCGCCATCGTGGCGTTGACCGAGTCCGGCTCGACGCCTCTCTGGATGAGTCGTCACAATATCGACATGCCTATCTACGCGATGACACCCAGCCGTGCAACGCAACGCAAGGCTTCGCTGTACCGCAATGTGCATACTTTCGAACTCAATCCTGCCGCGAGTGACCGCGAATCCGTGCTCAAGGCTGCGGAGGATCTGCTGCTTGCCAAGGGGCTGGTGAAGAAGGATGACATGATCGTCATCGCCTGGGGTGAGCCCATGGGGCAGGTCGGCGGCACCAATGCCCTGAAGATCACCAAAATCGGTGATCGTTAATCGCTGAATTTAGTTTGGTTTGGTTTTTTGTCTATTCCGTCATTCATTTCAACTTTTGCTTATTTCAATCTGATCAGGAGACTACGCAATGCCTCTCGTATCAATGCGCCAGCTGCTCGACCATGCCGCGGAAAACGGCTACGGTCTGCCGGCTTTCAATGTGAACAATCTTGAGCAAGTGTCGGCGATCATGGCCGCTGCTGATGAAATCGGTGCGCCGGTGATCATGCAGGCATCGGCGGGCGCTCGTAAATATGCGGGCGAAGCGTTCTTGCGTCATCTGATATCAGCCGCAGTCGAAGCCTATCCTCATATTCCCATCGTGATGCACCAGGATCACGGCCAGTCGCCCGCGGTTTGCATGGCGGCGATCAAATCAGGCTTCTCATCGGTCATGATGGATGGCTCGCTTGAGGAAGACGGCAAGTCAGTCGCCAGCTACGAGTACAACGTCGATGTATCCAGAAAGGTTGTCGAGTTCTCGCATGCGATCGGTGTCACCGTCGAGGCTGAACTTGGCGTGCTCGGTTCGCTGGAGACCATGAAGGGCGACAAGGAAGATGGGCATGGCGCCGAGGGCACGATGACTCGCGAGCAACTGCTGACCGACGCAGGACAGGCTGCAGATTTTGTTCGTCAGACCCAGTGCGATGCGCTGGCGATTGCGATTGGCACCAGTCACGGTGCGTATAAATTCTCCCGCAAGCCTACCGGCGATATTCTCGCGATTGACCGGATCAAGGAAATTCATCAGCGAATCCCTAATACGCACCTAGTGATGCATGGTTCATCCAGCGTGCCGCAAGAATTGCTGGCGGAGATTCGTCAGTTCGGTGGCGACATGAAAGAAACCTATGGTGTGCCGGTAGAGGAAATTCAGGAAGGTATCAAGCACGGCGTACGCAAGATCAATATCGATACCGATATCCGTCTTGCAATGACGGCGGCAGTTCGCCGTTATTTGTCAGAAAATCCTTCGAAGTTCGATCCGCGCGATTATTTGAAGCCCGCACGTGAAGCTGCGATGAAGATCTGCAAGGCGCGGTATCTTTCTTTCGGTTGCGAGGGTCAGGCGGCAAAGATCAAACCGCTGCCACTCGACAAGATGGCAGAGAAATACAAGAAGGGCGAGCTGTCGCAAGTGGTCAAATAAGCGTAGCGCTCACCGTAGCGTAACTTTTTGAAAGACACGGGATCCAGGCTTGTCCGCAGTCTTTGCTGGGACGGCGGCTGAGATGACGAATTGATCAGAAAAATCGTCATCCTGACGAAAGTCAGGATCTGGCGACTTGAAGATTCACCCGGAAACAATGCAATGAATAGTCTTTACCAATCCACGATTAGCTCTCTGCCTTTGCTGGGTCGGGGCAAGGTGCGTGATAACTACGCTGTTGGCGACGACAAGATCTTGATTGTCACCAGCGATCGCCTGTCCGCCTTTGACGTGGTGATGAATGAACCGATCCCCGCCAAGGGCAAGGTGCTGAATCAGATGTCGGATTTCTGGTTCTCCAAGCTCGGACAGATCGTGCCGAATCACCTGACGGGCATTGCCCCGGAATCAGTGGTGGCACCCAATGAAGCTGATCAGGTTCGGGGGCGTGCTGTCGTGGCCAGGCGACTCAAGCCGATTTTGGTCGAGGCGGTGGTGCGAGGTTATCTGATTGGCTCGGGGTGGAAAGATTATCAGGCCACAGGTGCGGTCTGCGGAATTGCACTGCCCGCAGGCTTGAAGATGGCGGCCAAGCTGCCACAACCGATTTTTACGCCAGCGGCCAAGGCGGATATTGGGGAGCATGATGAGAACATCCGCTTTGACGACATGGAAAAGCGTGTTGGCAAAGAGCTGGCTGCAAAGATCCGCGATGTCAGCATCAAGTTGTATGAGGCGGCGGCTGATTACGCGGCGTCAAAAGGTATCATCATCGCTGACACCAAGTTTGAATTCGGGCTGGATGATCGCGGCGTGCTGCATCTGATGGATGAAGTGCTCACCGCCGATTCATCGCGCTTCTGGCCGGCAGATTCCTATGCCGAAGGCATCTCGCCGCCATCGTTCGACAAGCAGTTCGTTCGCGATTACCTCGAAACGCTAAAAGACTGGAACAAGACCGCGCCTGCGCCGGCGCTGCCTGCTGATGTGATCGAAAAAACCGGCGCCAAATACCGGGAGGCGCTGCAGCGTCTGACCGGACAGGAACTACAGCACTGAGGGACTGAGATGAGCGAAGCGAAGCCTGTGGTGGGTATCGTGATGGGATCTTCCTCCGACTGGGAAGTGATGCAGCATTCGGTCGCGATATTGAAAGATTTTGGTGTTCCGCATGAGGCGCAAGTCATCTCAGCACATCGTATGCCGGACCAGATGTTCGAGTACGCCAAATCGGCACGCTCGCGCGGTCTGCGCGCGATCATCGCGGGTGCTGGTGGCGCTGCACATCTGCCCGGGATGGTCGCTTCGCAAACCATCGTTCCGGTGCTTGGCGTCCCGGTACCCTCAAAATACCTGCGAGGCGAAGATTCGCTGCTCTCCATCGTCCAAATGCCCAAGGGCATACCGGTAGCGACCTTCGCGATCGGCGAGGCCGGTGCTGCGAATGCGGCGTTGTCGGCGATTGCGATACTCGCCGCAGATGATGCAGAGCTGGCTGAAAAACTTTTGAACTTCCGTGCGCAGCAAACACAGGCTGCGATGGCGATGAAACTGCCCGCATGACCTCCAAGACGGTTCTCCCTGCTTCATTCAAACCTCAGGCATCACCCTCCACCTGGCTCGGTGTGATGGGTGGTGGTCAGCTGGGCCGCATGTTTGTGCACGCCGCACAGGCGATGGGCTACAAGGTCGCTGTGCTGGAGCCTTCGAAAGATTGCCCGGCCGGTCATGCGGCGGATGATCTGATCTGTGCTTCTTACACCGATGCGGCGGCGCTATCTCGGATGGGTGAAGAGTGCAAGGCGGTCACTACCGAGTTTGAGAATGTTCCTGCAGAAAGCCTGTCAGCGCTCGCCCGGCACGCTTTTGTCGCCCCTTCGGCTAAGGCGGTATCGGTGGCTCA
>JBEDGK010000347.1:0-16412 GCA_041174665.1 Pseudomonadota bacterium | reverse complement strand
GCCAGCATGTCGAGTTCTCGTGGGTCAGGCTGGCCGCTGATCTCCTTGGCCAGGCCTAGCAGGCGATTGGTCTCGCCGGACATGGCCGATGGAACGACCACGATCTGATGGCCAGCGTCATGCCATTTGGCGACGCGGCGGGCGACATTCTTGATGCGCTCGGTCGAGCCCATCGAGGTGCCGCCGTATTTGTGAACGATTAATGCCATTTAAGAAAAAATAATCGGTGGGACTCGTTGAAAAATCGCTGTCAAACCTGTGATTTTACATGTTGCAATGCGGAATGACAATGATGTGCGGACCGTGTCGGCACACCTGATTCAGCGTTCACTGAGGGTCCTCGTGGCCCTCTTGCAAAGGCGCTAGATGCAGATTCTGAGGTGGGTCGCTCTGGCGATGGGTCTCACCTGATTTTTTTGTCGCCTCATTTCCACCAATCCATAGTTGGACATGGTTTTCAGCGTCCTGGACAAGAATCAATGGGTTGCGCAGGCAAGCAGTTTCGCCACAAAAGTGACGTTTTACATGACCGCCACAAAAATCATCTTGGAACTGCGGGCTCCCACCGCAAGACCACGCCATTGGCAATGCGTCCATAACGCATGTCCATCCCCACACCCGCCGCGAACACGAGCCGCTCGCCCGCATACACCAAGGGCAACCACGGTCGCTGCGAAGCCGGTATATCCGATTCTTGAAACAGGTTTTTCAGCGTACGCGATGGCCGTTTCGGATGCAGTTGCACGCGCTCGCCGCCAATGCGAGCGCGCACGCTGAGCGGACCCGATCGCAGCAATTCGGGATCGACACCTTCGCCCTCGCCTGTGGCAAACACCAGCATCCCCTGCCACTCTGGCAGGACTAGGCTGTCTTCGCCCTGCCAGACCAGCGTGATCGGCCCGGCGGGCGGATGTCGCCGAGTGGCAGGCCGTAGGCAGAGCCGGTGCCGCTGTCTGTCGATCACCCACTGCTGCAGCAGGATTGACGGTTGCGCATCAGCCGATGAGTGAAGCATCTGCTCATGCACTTGCTGCAATTGCGCTTCAGTGGGGTACTGGCCTGTACGCTGATGTAACCAATATCTGAGCAGATTGTCCCGCCGGTCCGGCGACAACAGCCGCAGCGCTGGCAGCGATAAGTCATCAGCTGTTCGGCACTGAGTAAGGTCCTGCTCGGCCAGCCCTGCAAGCAAACGCTGTGCTTGCTGAAAGTGCCGTGCGCTACGCGCCAGCGTGTGAGAAAACCCCGACACATGACGCTCGATCGCGGGAAAAACCTCATGCCGCAAACTATTGCGGCGGTGCCGCGTATCCGTATTGGATTCGTCAATTACAAAGCTTATCGACAACGCAGACGCAATCTGCTCCAGCTGATGCCGTGACACCTCCAGCAGCGGCCGCCCCAAGGTGACGGAATCTGGCAGCAATGGGTGCGCGCGTTGACAGCTCGCCATGCCCGACGCCCCCGGCAGCCCCGCGCCGCGCAGCCACTGCAGCATCACGGTCTCTGCCTGATCGTCTTCATGATGTGCGGTCAGCAGCAGCCGCACACTGTGTGCTTCAGACATCTCGCCCAGTGCGGCATAGCGCGCCAGCCGCGCTGCATGCTCAGTGCCGTGCTCGCTGACTTGCGAGACGCTGACCTTGCGCGAGTCAAAACGCAGTCGCAAGGATTCACAACGCTGGCGTGCATGCGCCAGCCAATCGTCGGCATGGGGACTCAGTCCGTGATGCACATGGAAGGCGTGCAGACGCAATCCACGTGCTTTGCAAAACGGCGCCGCTAAATGAAGCAGTACGGAGGAATCCAGGCCACCGCTGTAGGCAACGGCAATGCCATCATCGCCAGAAAGCACAACGCGCGCCAGAATCACTTCCAGCGCGCGTTCGAAGGCCTGTTCAGCGTGGCGGACTCGGGGCTTATTCAGAGGCGTTGAGTTCCTTGAATTTGCCATAGCTCATCAGCTTGTCATGGCGGGCTGAGAGCAGATCCTTGGTCTTGACACCTTGGAACTGACGCAGCGTATCGGCCAGCGCGCGCTTGAGCAGCACGGCCATCTGTTTCGGATCACGATGCGCGCCGCCCAGCGGCTCGTTGACGATCTTGTCGATCAGGTTCAGCGCCTTCAGACGATGCGCGGTCAGGCCGAGCGCTTCGGCGGCATCCGAGGCGCGCTCTGCCGTCTTCCACAAGATGGACGCGCAGCCCTCAGGCGAGATTACGGAGTAGGTCGCATACTGCAGCATCAGCACCGCATCGCCGACCGCAATCGCCAGCGCACCGCCTGAGCCACCTTCGCCGATGATGGTCGCGATGAGAGGCACCTTGAG
The DNA here is from genome assembly GCA_041174665.1 of Pseudomonadota bacterium. Taxonomy (GTDB): domain Bacteria; phylum Pseudomonadota; class Gammaproteobacteria; order Burkholderiales; family Burkholderiaceae_D; genus Pernthalerella. The sequence goes on along the minus strand of JBEDGK010000347.1, from coordinate 14,082 downwards.
TTCAGCCATCACGTACAGATTATGGCCAATGGCTTCCGACTGACCGCGCTCCTCGGCGTCGATACCGGGAAAGGCACCCGGCGTGTCGACAAAAGTAAATACCGGCAAGCCGAATTTCTCGGCCAGCTTCATCAGGCGCATGGCCTTGCGATAGCCTTCGGGCTTGGGCATGCCGAAGTTGCGCATCGCACGCTCTTTGGTGTCACGCCCTTTTTGGTGACCAATCACCATGCACGCCTGACCATTGAAGCGAGCCAGACCGCCAACGATGGACAGATCATCGGCATACGAACGGTCGCCGTGAAGCTCATGGAAATCGGTAAAGATCTCGTTCACATAGTCCATCGTGTACGGCCGCTGGGGGTGACGCGCGATCTGGGACACCTGCCACGGAGTCAGCTTGCCGTACAGGTCTTTGGTCAGCTGCTGGCTTTTCTGGGACAGCCGATCGATCTCTTCGGAGATATCAACTGCCGAGTCTTCCTGCACGAAGCGCAGTTCTTCGATCTTGGATTCCAGCTCAGCGATAGGCTGCTCAAATCCGAGGAAGGTGGTTTTGCTCACATAAGCTCCTTGTATCCGTGACCGGGTGAACCTTACTCACGTAGCCCGGCGCAAAGATAATGCCAATATGGCATTTACACAATCAGTATTCTACCGGTATCGGGTCCAGACTGCGCCATAAATACCAGGTCGCGACGGTCCTCCAGGGCTCCCAGTTAGCGGCGACCTCGCGAGCATCGCTCCGGGAGACGGGCTCGCCGGAGAAGTAATTCACGCTGATGCCCTTCATCAGGCCAAGGTCATCCAACGGAAAAATATTTGGTCTTAGCAAATTGAAAATCAAGAACATCTCAGCTGTCCAGCGACCGATGCCACGAATCTGTATCAGCTCGGCAATGACCTCCTCGTCCTCCATCGAGCTCCAGTCTTTTTCGTGGATGCTGCCATCGGTGAAATGCACGGCCAGATCGAGCAGATACTCGGCCTTGCGCTTGGAGAGTCCACAGGCGGCCAGCTTGACCTGCCCCTGCCGCTTGACCTGCGCGGGTGTCATCTTCGGACAAGCGACCATCACGCGCTCCCAGACCGCCTGCGCGGCCTTGACAGAGATCTGCTGGCCAACGATAGAACGCGCAAGCGTCATGAAGGGATCGCCCCGGCGCACTAGCCGCAGATCGCCAAATCGCGGGATGAGCTTTTTCATGATGCGGTCGCGCTTCATCAGCTCGGCCTTGGCCTGCTCCCAGTAATGCGGCACCAACAGAATTTCAGGTGTTTTGTTCATGTCGGTTGCTCATCTCAGGCCCTGCGCCATTCAGTGATACCACCCGGTTTGTCCTCGAGCATGATGCCCTGCTCCAGCAGCTCGGCACGGATGCGGTCGGCATCGGCAAATTGTTTTTCTTTCTTGGCCTGCGCGCGCGCGGCGATCTGCACGCTAACCTGTTCATCCGATAAACCACCCGCGGCAGAGCGTCCCTGCAGAAAAGCTTGTGGGTGACGTCCCAGCAAGCCGATCACACCACCCAGAGCCCTGAGCTGACGCGCCAGTGCCGGTGATTTGTCGCGGTTGACTGCCGTGACCAGATCAAAGAGGCAAGCGATCGCAATGGGTGTATTGAAATCGTCGTTCATCGCCTCGGCAAAACGCTTTGCATGAGGCTCTTCCCAATCCAGCGGCTGATTATCAGCCTCGGTGTCCTTGAGTGCAGTGTACAGGCGGGTCAGCGCCGACCGAGCGTCGTCCAGATGCACATCAGAATAATTCAGCGGGCTGCGATAGTGGGCACGCAGAATAAAAAAGCGTACTACTTCTGGATCGAATTTCTTCAGCACTTCGCGTATGGTGAAGAAATTGCCCAACGACTTGGACATTTTTTCATCATCGACCCGCACAAAGCCATTGTGCATCCAGTAGTTGACGAAACGATGACCATGTGCACCCTCAGACTGCGCGATCTCGTTCTCATGATGCGGGAATTGCAGGTCCTGTCCGCCGCCATGAATATCAAACTGCTCGCCCAGGAGTTCGCACGACATCGCCGAGCATTCGATATGCCAGCCGGGGCGACCGCTGCCCCACCGGGATGGCCATTTGACTTCATCGGGCTCATCGTCGCGCGAGGATTTCCAGAGCACGAAATCGAGTGGATCGCGCTTGGTGGTGGCCACATCGACGCGTTCGCCAGCACGCAGATCATCCAGTGATTTGCCGGAGAGCTTACCGTAGCCATTGAAATCACGGACCGAAAAATTCACGTCACCATCACTGGCCTGATAGGCGAGTCCATGGGTCTCCAGCTTGCCGATCAATGACAGCATCTGGGGCACATACGCGGTAGCCCGCGGTTCGTGATCCGGCCGCTGCACACCCAGCGCATCGGCATCTTCATTCATCGCCGCGATATAACGGTCGGTCAGCTGGGAAATGCGCTCGCCATTCTCGACTGCGCGGCGGATGATCTTGTCATCGATATCAGTGATATTGCGCACATAGTTGACCTGGTAGCCCTGTGCTCGCAGCCAGCGCTGCACCATGTCGAATACCACCATCACGCGCGCATGCCCGAGGTGACAGTAATCGTAGACTGTCATTCCGCACACATACATCTTGACCTTGCCCGGCTCGATGGGAACAAAAGCCACTTTGTCACGGGCCAGCGTGTTGTAGATCTTCAGTGGGCTCATGGATGGTTGCGAGGATTGGGGGCAGCGCGCACTGAAAGCTGGCGCGGCACGTCGCCTGCCGTAAGCCACGGAGAGGCCAGAAATTGGCGTGGCAGGATTTTGCTAAAATGCGCGTTTTGCTGAAGTATAACATCGATGCAAGCGCCACTTACCGGCGTGACACGGATCCAACCATCGTCAGACAAACTCTCTGACCCTGCCCTCAAACAAGGAAACCACCATGCTGATTCGTCGTCAGATCCTGAAGCTTTTTTCTGTCGTACTGCTCGCCGCTATCACCGGCGCAGCCGGCGCCGAGGCCGCGCCCAAAGTCGCAATGAAAACCAGTATGGGTGATCTCGTGATCGAGGTGTATCCGGACAAGGCGCCCAAGACTGTAGAGAATTTTCTGGCCTATGTTAAATCAGGTTTTTACAACGGTACCGTGTTTCACCGCGTGATCAACGGCTTCATGGTCCAAGGTGGCGGCTACGACGCCAACATGCGCGAAAAACCCACCCGGGCACCGGTGCAGAACGAGGCCAAGAACGGCCTCAAAAACCGTACCTACACCATCGCGATGGCACGCACGCCTGATCCGCATTCCGCCAGCGCGCAGTTCTTCATCAATGTGAATGACAATGCCTTCCTCGACTATCCGGGGCAAGATGGCTGGGGCTATGCGGTATTCGGCAAAGTCATCAGCGGCATGGAAACCGTGGACAAGATCAAGGCTGTCGAGACTGATCGCCGAGACAAGCCAAAAGCCAATGTCGTGATCGAGTCCGCAGCCGTCATCGAATGAATTGTTAATCCAGAAGCAGGAGTCGCCCTACCATGACCGTCGTTCTCACTACCACCCGCGGCAAGATCACCATCGAACTCGACGCCGACAAAGCACCAAAATCCGTGGAAAATTTCATCAGCTATGTGAAGTCCGGCCACTACGACGGCACCATCTTTCACCGGGTGATCGATGGTTTCATGATCCAGGGCGGTGGCTTCGAACCGGGTATGAAGCAAAAGCCCACCGAAGGCCCGATCGATAACGAAGCTGACAATGGCCTGACTAATGATCGCTACACCATTGCGATGGCCCGCACCTCGGATCCGCACTCGGCAACGGCGCAGTTTTTCATCAATGTCAGCGACAATGATTTTCTTAACTACCCCGGCTCCGATGGCTGGGGTTATGCCGTATTCGGCAAGGTAACCGAGGGCATGGACGTGGTTGACGAGATTCGCTCGGTCAAGACGGGACGTCGCAGTATGTTCTCTGATGTACCAGTCGACGATGTCGTGATCGAAAAAGCGGAAGTCGTCTGAATTCCTTTACGCGACGCATGAAAGAGGCCGAATCAATGACAGCAAAAGCGCAACCCGACACGGTTGCGCTTTTCGTTTCAGACCTGCATCTACATGCCGGCATGCCACGCACGACTGACGCCTTCTTTCGTTTTTTGCAGACCGAAGCAACCCGTACCTCATCGCTGTATTTGCTGGGCGATATTTTTGAGTACTGGGCTGGCGATGATGATCTGCAGACGCCTTTCAATCGTACGCTGTGCGACGCATTGCGCCTGTTGTCCGAGCGCGGAGTCAAGCTGTACTGGATCGTCGGCAACCGCGACTTCCTGGTCGGATCCGTGTTTGCCGACGAGGCTGGCTTTACGCTGCTGCAGGAGCCGCACATCGCCGAATTCACCGGTCAAAAGATCTTACTGATGCACGGTGATGCGCAATGTACCGACGATACTGCTTACATTCGATTTCGTCGGCAGGTGCGCGATCCTGCATGGCAGCAGTCCTTTCTCGAAAAACCACTGGCCGAGCGAAAGGCGCTCATCGAGGGCATGCGGGAAGGCAGTCGCGCCGCACAACGAGAGAAGTCCATGGAGATCATGGATGTCAATCCCGCCGAGATTGAGCGCTTGTTCAGCACCTATGGTGTGACTCAGATCATTCACGGGCATACGCACCGGCCGGGCGTGCATCACACTGCCGGGGGCGTGCGTTATGTTTTGCCGGACTGGGATTGCGAGGGAGAAGTCGTACGAGGCGGGTGGCTCGCGATGGATCTCGGTGGCGCGTTAATGACTATCGGTGTTGATGGATCATAGCGTTCGCTGATATGACGGTGTTGAAGCTGGCGACGTCCGCTCACGCCATCCCGGCCAGCAAAGTATTCCGATTACTCCACCAGCTTGTTCAACCGTTCCTTGTTGAACTGGTCGAGCTCAGGCACCACCTCACAGGCAATCCCCGCTTCCTTCAGCGCCGCGACGATCTTCACCAGCTGCAGCTCTTGAGAGGCTGCATTGTCGATCAAGCCATGCAATGCCTTCGATAGCGGATCATCACCATTCGGTGTGATGCCATAGGCCGAGAACATGCGAGCGGCCGCCTCATCTTTTGACTGTTCGCTTTCTTTTTCAATCACCCGGGCCGGATTGCCGACTGCAGTCGCACCTGGCGGGATTTCTCTGACCACGACCGCATTCGAGCCGACCTTCGCGCCCTCGCCTACGCTGAACGCGCCGAGTACTTTCGCGCCAGCACCGATGATCACGCCACGACCCAGCGTGGGATGGCGCTTCGCCCCCTTGAACAATGAGGTACCGCCCAGAGTCACGCCCTGATAAATCGTGCAGTCATCACCGATTTCAGCGGTCTCGCCGATCACCACACCAAAACCATGATCAATGAAAACGCGATGGCCAATGGTGGCGCCGGGATGGATCTCGATGCCGGTAAGACCGCGCGCAATATGCGAGATGAAGCGGCCCAGCCATTTGAAGCCCGCACGCCAGCAGGCATTGGCCCAGCGATGCATGACGATCGCATGCAGCCCCGGATAGCACGTCAGCACCTCCCAGGTACTCCGGGCGGCGGGGTCGCGCTCCCTGATGCTGGCGATGTCTTCTCTTAAGCGGCTGAACATGATCTGGAAACGTGTTGGTGTTGAATATACAATTTTAGGGGATTTGCCCGCGCCCACCCTGACAGAATCGTGAATCAGGTGGCAGCAGCGGATAACCGTTGTCGCCTCGCCTCGTAGAGGCAGACGCCCGAGGCGACCGAGACATTCAGGCTCTCGACCGAGCCCATCATGGGCAAGCTCACCAGACGGTCGCAATGCTCGCGGGTCAGCCGGCGCATACCCTCGCCCTCGGAACCCATCACAAAGGCCGTGCCGCCGGTGTAATCGACGCCATACAAGCTTTGCTCGACATCGTCCGCCGTGCCGGTCAGCCAGATGTCATGCTCTTGCAATTCGCGCATCGCGCGCGCAAGATTGGTGACGGTGATGTAGGGCACGGTGTCTGCCGCGCCGCTGGCGACCTTGGCGGCGGTGGCATTCAGGCCGACAGCCCTGTCCTTGGGCGCGATGACGGCGTGAGCACCGGCACCATCAGCCACCCTCAGGCAGGCGCCCAGATTATGAGGATCGGTCACGCCATCGAGCAGCAGCAATAGTGGCGGGCCTTGGATGCCATCGATCAGCTCGGCCAGATTGCGCGCTAGCGAGAGCTCTCCGGCACGAGCAACCACGCCCTGATGCCTGCGCGTTCCGACCATCGCGTCAAGGCGCTGATCATCGGCGTGAATGATGCGCACATTCGCGGCCTTCGCAGCGCGCAGCAGATCACCCATACGCCGATCATGGCGTGCCGAATCGACGTAGATTTCCTCGATCGAGGATGCATCGTGACGTATGCGCGCCGTTACAGCATGAAAGCCGAAGATATGTCTGGTTTTCATTGACTGTTAATCGTGGCTTTACTTCCGTTTGTTTCGGCCAGTGCGCGCACCGGACTTCACCGCCCGGGCAGCCGTGCGCGCCTTCGCGGTCGCTGGCTTGGCGGCCGCTGCTTTTTTCTTGGAGGCTTTTTTTGCGGCTTTCTTCGCACCGAAATTGCCGGTACGCGCATTCATCTCGTCGGCGCGTCGAGCCTCATTCTTGAGCTGGGTGCGGATACCCGGCTCGTGTACCAGGCGCAGATCGATACGACGCGCATCAAGATCCACACGGCTGACCTGCACGGTCACGCGATCGGTCAGCTGATAGCGTATGCCGGTACGCTCACCTCGCAGCTCATGCCGCGCTTCATCGTATTGAAAATAATCAGCTCCCAGTTCCGTGACATGCACCATGCCCTCAATGAACAGTGCATCGAGCTGAACGAAGATACCGAATGAGGCGACGCCGGAGATGGTCCCAGTAAATTCTTCACCCAGTTTGTCACGCACAAAAAAACATTTCAGCCAAGCCTCAACATCACGCGATGCCTCATCGGCACGACGCTCATTGGCGGAGCAATGGATACCCAGCGATTCCCAGATCGCGAGATCACCTTCAGCCTTGCGCTTGCCTGCGGCGCGATCTTTGGCCTGCATCTTGCGAGCGGCTGGCGACAACTGCAGATTCAAATCTTCAGTCGCGATCCCCTTGGGGTGATATCGCTTGCCTTGCAGGATGGCCTTGATCGCCCGGTGCGTGAGTAAATCGGGGTAGCGACGTATCGGGCTGGTGAAATGCGCATAGGCATCGTATGACAAACCGAAGTGACCGATATTGTCAGGGCTGTAGACTGCCTGCTGCATAGAGCGCAGCAGCATGGTTTGCAGCATCATCGCATCGGGCCTACCCTTGATCTTGTCCAGAAGCTCGGCATAGTCGGACGCTGAAGGATGGACACCGCCGCCCAGCGACAATCCCAGCTGCTTGAGGAAAGTACGCAGCTGATTGAGCTTTTCTTCCGTGGGGCCCGCGTGGATGCGGTACATGCCCGGGTGCTCATGCCGCTCCATGAAATCCGCCGCACAGACATTCGCAGCGAGCATGCATTCTTCGATCAGACGGTGCGCATCGTTGCGGGTGCGCGGAATGATCTGCTCGATTTTGCCAGCGGCATTACAGACGATATAGGTCTCGGTCGTCTCGAAATCGATCGCTCCACGCTGATGGCGTGCCTGCAACAGCACCAGGTAGAGCTCATAAAGGTGCTGTAGATGGGATAGCAGCGGCGCGCGGCGCGCGGCTTCGGGCCCGCGCGTATTACCAAGGATGGCGGCCACTTCGCTATAGGTGAGTCGTGCTGCGGAATGAATCACCGCGGGATAGAACTGGTAGGCCTTGATCTCGCCTTTGGCAGTGATCACCGCATCGCAGACCAGTGTGAGCCTGTCGATCTCGGGGTTCAGCGAGCACAGCCCGTTAGACAGCTTCTCGGGCAGCATGGGGATCACACGACGCGGAAAGTAGACTGAAGTACTGCGTTCCAGCGCATCCTCATCCAGCGCGTCGTTGGGCTTCACATAATGACTGACATCGGCAATCGCAACAATCAGTCGATAGGCCTTGGTACGGCCAAGCTTGATCGGCTCGCAGTACACCGCATCGTCAAAATCGCGCGCATCTTCGCCGTCGATGGTGACCAGCGGCACATCGCGCAGATCGACCCGGTCGTCGAGATCGGCGGGTCTGACCTCCGAGGGCAGCTTGGCTGCCAATTTTTTGGCGTCGTCAGAGAATTCATGCGGCACGCCGTACTTGCGTACTGCGATCTCGATCTCCATACCGGGATCGTCGATCTCTCCCAGCACCTCGGCAATCTTTCCGATCGGCTGTGTGTAACGCGAGGGTTGCTCAGTCAGTTCTACGCTGACCACCTGCCCCGCTCTGGCTTTGCCGGGACCACCCGTGAGGAGTATGTCGTGACCAATGCGCTTGTCTTCTGGCACGACGATCCACACACCATTCTCATGCATCAGTCTGCCGATCACATGCGTATTAGCGCGCGCAAGGACTTCAACAATGGTGCCCTCGGGGCGACCTCGGCGATCCACGCCAGTGACCCTTACCTGCACCCGGTCGCCGTGCAAGACCTTCTGCATTTCTTTCTCGGGCAGGAAAATATCATCGCCCTCGTCGGGGATCAGAAAGCCGTAGCCATCGCGATGACAGGACACCCTGCCCTCGATGAAATTAGCGGTGTTAGCCAGCTGAATGTAGCCTTTGCGGTCGGGCTTGATCTGCCCATCTCTTTCCATCGCAGCGAGACGGCGATTTAGTCCATCGAACTCGGATTCCTTGACGGACAATGCACGGGCGATCGATGCGCTGGTCTGCGGATCAGCAGCCTTGCGAAGTATGCCGAGTATTTCTTCGCGGCTGGGGATGCTGTATGGGTATTGGCTCAAAAGATGCGGGGGACAATGAATAAGAAAAAACCACCATAGTGTAACGGACGAACCTTGCCTTTGCTGAAAACCGCGACGAGAGCATCCACGCGTACCCCCTGACTCCATCCGATCTCAAACATTTGCGCCTGCCGTTGGGCATCTGTTTTGGCGGCGATCAGGTTGACTTGGAGGATTATTCCGCTATAATTCCGCCTTCTTTGCCCACGTGGCGGAATTGGTAGACGCGCATGGTTCAGGTCCATGTGCCGCAAGGTGTGGGGGTTCGAGTCCCTCCGTGGGCACCAGATCCGTAAAAGAGAGTTTGCGACAGCAAGCTCTCTTTTTTTTCGCCCGACACCTAGTCACTGCGCTCCTAGATCATTTTTGCAAGCACATAGACCGCTACTGCAGTGATCACGGCGCACAGCACCACCAGCGCTGCGAGATAGTAATTGATTCGCCGCTGAGCACGACGCGCCTTGTCCAGGCGTTCCATTAGCGCAGACTGATCCTGATCTAATTGATCAAGCCGAGACTGTGCTGATTTCAGTTCGCTCAGCGTTTTTTGCAAACGTTCACTGTCTTCCATAGTGCTTCCATGCGAGATGGCTAAAGTAAGTTTCCGGGGAAGTCATAGCTTGTCTGGCGTGATATCGTCATACTGCTCGAATGGCTGATGTATCCACGGGCTGTCTGGAAGATACTCAAGATAGTAATCCGGGTGCATTACCGAGCAGGCTTTGTACCAGACGACTGCGGAGCGCACCTCCTCCACCTGGGCAAAATGCTGCCTCAGATACTCTTGTACCCGCTGCAGCGTGATGCCCGAGTCCACCAGATCATCGACCAGCAGTATGCGTCCGGCCAGCGGCCCTGCCGTCGAGGTGATGCTGTTGGCGATATCGAGCTCACCGCGCTGCGTGCCGGATGCCTCGCGATACGAACTAGTCGACAGGATCGCCAACGGTACCTTGAACAATCTTGAAAAAACATCGCCGACCCGCAAACCTCCGCGCGCCAGACACAGCGCCTGATCGAACTGCCAGCCGGACTGGTGCACCAGCTTGGCGAGCGACTCTATCGCGCGATGATACTCATCCCAGGAAATCCACAGATGACCGTTGCCGCTCTCCTGTCCCATACACGAATCAGGCAAAGGGATGCCGCAGCACGATGGTCTCTTCGCGATCCGGTCCAGTGGATACCATATCCACCGGCACACCAACCAGCTCTTCAATGCGTGCAATATACGCACGCGCGGTCGCGGGCAAATCTTTCATGGCTTTCACGCCAACGGTGGGCGTTTTCCAACCTGGCATTTCTTCATAGATGGGTTCGCAACCGGCGGCCTCTTCGGCACCGACCGGGAAAATATCTACGGTCTTGCCGTTGAGCTTGTAGCCCGTGCAGAGCTTCAGCGAATCGAGACCATCGAGCACATCCAGCTTGGTCAGGCACATGCCGGATACGCCATTGATCTGTACTGAGCGGCGCAGCAGCGCAGCGTCAAACCAGCCGCAGCGGCGCGCACGCCCGGTCACGGTACCGAACTCGTGTCCGACAGAAGCAAGGTGCTTGCCTATGCCCTGATCGGTCGACAGCTCGGACGGGAAAGGACCAGAGCCGACACGAGTGGTGTAGGCCTTGGTAATACCCAGCACGTAATGCAGCATGTTCGGGCCCACGCCGGAACCGGCAGCGGCATTACCTGCGACGCAATTGCTCGAGGTGACATACGGGTAGGTGCCGTGATCGACATCGAGCAGACTGCCTTGCGCCCCTTCGAACAACAGATTCGCGCCCGCCTTGTGCGCAGCATGCAAAGCACTGGACACATCAGCCACCATCGGGCGGATACGTGGCACGGTGGCCAGCGCGTCGTCAAAGGTCTTCTGATAATCAACCGACTGAGCATTCAGATAATTGACCAGCACATAGTTGTGATAGTCGAGGTTCTCGCGCAATTTTTCTTCAAGGCGCTTTTCGTTGAGCAAATCGGCAACACGGATCGCACGACGCGCCACCTTGTCTTCGTATGCCGGGCCGATGCCCTTGCCGGTGGTGCCGATCTTGGCGTCCCCGCGCTTGGCTTCGCGCGCGGCATCCAATGCGGTGTGGTAAGGCAAAATGACCGGACAGGCCTCGGATACCTTCAGACGGTTGGAAACTTCAATACCGGATGCTTCGAGTTTGTCGATCTCGCGCAGCAGGTCGGGCACAGACAACACCACGCCATTACCGATATAGCAGGCAACACCAGCGCGCATGATGCCCGAGGGGATCAGCTGCAACGCCGTCTTGTGCCCTCCAATGACGAGCGTATGGCCGGCGTTGTGTCCGCCCTGAAAGCGAACCACGCCCTGTGAATGATCGGTGAGCCAGTCGACTACCTTGCCCTTGCCCTCATCGCCCCATTGGGTGCCTATGACAACTACGTTTCTAGCCATGATATTTGCGGATTTCCGGATTTTTATTGATCTTTTGAATGCGTCGGTTTGCAAGCGGCGCAACAGCGTCGCAAGTTCAATTCGTCACTGCAGTGCTTTCACTAGAAATTTCCCATCCTCGCCGATGATCTCGCGATCGCAATCGAATTCCTGTTCGCTGCTTGCCTCGCCGGGCAGCAGCTGTATGACGATCTCTCCCTGCGCACGCAGCGAGGCAATCAGCGACGTCAGCGCAGGCTCCCTGCCCCACGGTGCGCGAATGGCGCTTGCGGGCGCGGCGGCGGGCAGCAGACGCGCGACTTCGCGCAAGTCCATCGAAAAGCCAGTCGCCGGCCGTGCGCGACCGAAGGCTTCGCCGACATGATCGTAGCGTCCACCGCGCGCGACAGCGTTCGGCAAGCCTTCAACAAACAGCGCGAACATCGCACCGCTTTCGTACTGATAGCCCGACAGGTCGGCGAGGTCGATATTCACTCTGACATCAGCGGCCGACTTTGCCAGCACAGCGAGTTCATCCAGAGCGCTCGTTATTCCGGGTTTGGGTGGCAGGAGCGCGCGCGCACGTTGCAGCACACTGACATCGCCGTGCAAGACCATCAGCGCTGCCAGCGCATCGCGCACAGTGACGGCAAAACCTGCGGTAAACGCCTTCAACCCTGGCAAATCCTTGGAGCGCAGCAGGCCAACGATCTCGGTGTAATGTCTGATGGCGCGCTCATCGTCTTCGAGGATCGCGTGCAGGATGCCGTTGTGCGACAGATCCAGCGTGACCTTCGACAATCCGGACAGCTGCACCGAAGCCAGCGCCAGTGACTGAATCTCGATGTCGGCCTCCAGCCCCGCATGACCATAGATCTCGGCGCCGATCTGTAAGGGCTCGCGTGTTGTGTGAAATCCGGACGGGCGCGCATGTAACACACTGCCGGCGTAGCACAGCCGAGTAACCGCCTTGCGGTTGAGCAGATGCGCATCGATGCGCGCGACTTGTATCGTCATGTCGGCGCGCAGGCCCATGGTGCGGCCAGAGAGCTGATCCACCAGCTTGAACATGCGCAGGTCCATGTCCTGATCCGGGAATGGCATCAGCGAATCCACATACTCCAGCATAGGCGGCATGACCAGCTCGTAGCCATAGCGGCGGAACTGGTCCAGCAAAGCGCGCCGCAACTCCTCGGTCTTGCGGGCTTCGGAGGGAAGGACGTCGGCAATGTTCTCGGGAAGTAGCCAATTAGGCATGACAATCTGTACTCAAATCAGGAGTCGGAAACAACCAAACGAAAAGCGAGCAGCAGGATACCAAACAGGATGGCCGTCAGACCAAAAAAACGGATCTGGCCGTCAGACAGGCGGGCTAGCTGCAGGAAGGTCTCTCGCCAGCGGCTCGGTGCCAGGAAGGGGAACAACCCTTCGAACACGCAGAACAAGCCGAATGCGAGCAGCAGGCTGGACGACACCCGGCTACCTGTTATTTGCGGGCACCGCCGGGCGCCTTGAAGTATTTCAAGAACTCCGAATTGGGATCGATCAGCAACACATCACTGCGGGTTTTGAAACTCTCTCGATAGGCTTCAAGACTGCGAGAGAATTTGTAAAAATCCGGGTTTTGCCCAAAGGCCTGCGCGTAGATACGAGCGGCTTTGGCGTCGCCATCACCACGTATCGATTCGGCCTGACGGTAGGCTTCGGCGAGTATCACGGTACGCTGGCGATCTGCATCGGCGCGAATTTTTTCCGACTCGGCAGCACCGGTCGAGCGCAATTCATTGGCGACGCGGGCGCGCTCGGACTTCATACGCTCGTAAACCGAATTGTTGATCTGCTCGACGTAGTCAACGCGCTTCAGTCGAACATCAACGATCTGTCCACCGATCTGCTTGACCTCCTCGGACACCTTGTTGCGGATTGCATCCATCACTTTGCCGCGCTCGCCGGAAATCACCTCACGCACAGTACGCTTGGTAATCTCTTCATTCAATGCTGCCTTGACGATCTGCGCCATGCGGTCCTGGGCGCGCCGCTCGTCGCCACCGAAACTGATGAAGTACAGGCGCGGATCGACGATGCGCCATTTGACGAACGCATCAACGAGGATGTTTTTCTTTTCTGCTGTAATGAAACGATCAGGCTCGGGGGTATCCAGCGTGAGGATGCGCTTGTCGAGAAAAATCACGTTCTGGAACGGCGGCGGCAGCTTGAAATGCAGGCCGGGTTCCTTGATCACTGCCTTGACCTCGCCCAGTGCGAACACGATCGCGAACTGACGCTGATCGACCACGAACAAGGTTGACATCAGTATCGCCAGCGCGATCAGGCTGGCAATGACGGTGGAGACGAGACGATTCATCAGCGAGTCTCCCGGTCACGCGAACTGCGGCTGTCGCGGCTTCTGGGTTCGGGCAGTCTCGCACCCTCGATAGCGGGCACGGCACCATCAGCGGATGGCGCCGGCGCCTGCTGCAACGCGGCCGCTGATTCCGCAGCGGTTTGAGCGATGAGCTTGTCAAGCGGCAGGTAGATCATGCTGTTGTTGGACTTGGTATCGACCATGACCTTGGTCGTGCTGGTGAAAATTTGCTGCATGGCCTCGATATACATGCGATCGCGAGTCACGGCCGGGGCTTTCTGGTACTCGACCAAAATCTTGCTGAAGCGGGAGGCCTCACCCTCGGCGTTCGCCACCACACGCGAGCGATAACCTTCGGATTCCTGCAGCAACCGTGATGCGGCACCGCGCGCACGGGGCACGATGTCATTCGCGTAGGCCTGACCCTCGTTCTTC
>JBEDGK010000346.1:0-10226 GCA_041174665.1 Pseudomonadota bacterium | reverse complement strand
CCGATTTCACACGGTCATCTTGTCGGAGGTGCCGAGAATGACGGCCGAGATGGCCTCCGAGGCACGCCGCTTTACCTGGCTGATCGATGTGCTCTACGATCATCGCGTGAAGCTGATCATGTCTGCATCGGTGGCGCCGGACCTGCTGTACACCGAGGGAGTGATGTCGAATGAGTTTCATCGCACGGTGTCGCGTATTACCGAGATGCAGTCGCGCGAATATAAAGAGAGCGTCCGGCGGCACGCAGCTGGTTTGATCACTTGAATGCCCAATGCAAGATACACCTGGCCCAGCGTCTGGTGCATGTCTGACCCGATGAATGGAAGTGGAATGACGATGATTCGATTAGCTCTCACGTTGTATGCGTTGATCATGTCGGCGGTACTTGCCACGTCGGCGCTGGCTGCAGAAACACTGGAGCGGGCGTTGAGCAGGCGTTTCCCACAGGGCTCCATCACCTCGGTGACGGCCGCCCGGCAAGCGCTGGCCGAGCTCGACGCTGCGCGCCGCGAAGCCGAGCAAATGTTTGACGATGAACGATTGCGTTGCTACGACAAATTCTTTACCGCAAGCTGTTTGTCGGAAGCCAAGGAGATAAGACGGCTCGCGCTGTCAAGCATCCGCAAAGTCGAGGTCGAGGCGAATGCGTTCTTGCGCAAGGAAAAAGCGGCGGAACGAGACCGCGAGATCGCGGAGCGTCAGGGCCGCGCGGCGCGCCCGCTGGAGGGGCCAGCGATTCCCATTACCGGCGCCGCGCGCGATGGCGGCGCGACGCCGGAATCTGAGACTAAGCCAGACAAGCCGTGATGGATGCAGAGCAGGTTCGCGCGCGCGTGATCGAACTGGAAACCGAGCATCGTGATCTTGATGCGGCGATTGCGTTGCTGGCAGCCGCACCCACAGCAGATGCGTTGCGGTTACAGCGCCTGAAGAAGCGCAAGCTGCAACTGAAAGACCATATCATCCGCTTGAAGATGCAGCTGGTGCCTGATATTCCCGCGTGATTTCTTCCCTCATCGTTTTGCTGCGCGGCGGCTTTCGCCAGCACCGGGGTACACAGACCGTTTTTCCGGATTGATCCTTGACCGAACTCGCCAAAGCTATGGAAGCGCTCGCTGAATCCGGCGAGCACGACGCAGAGATCGATGAGCTTTTTTCCGATCGTGGAGCGCTTGCGCGCGGCATTGACGACTTTCGCCCGCGTCAGTCTCAGACCGACATGGCGCGCGCGGTGGCGGATGCAATTGCGCGCCGGGCTACCCTGCTGGCTGAAGCAGGTACTGGCACAGGCAAGACCTTTGCCTATCTGGTGCCCGCCTTGCTGTGGGGCGGCAAGGTGATTGTGTCGACGGGCACGAAGAATTTACAAGACCAGCTTTTCCTGCGTGATATTCCGGTGGTGCGCAAGGCGCTGAATGCGCCTGTGACGATCGCCTTGCTCAAGGGCAGGGCAAACTATCTGTGCCACTTTCATCTGGATCGCACACAACAAAATGGCCGCCTGACAGCGCGCGAGGATGTCGGTTACTTGCGCGAGATCGCGCGCTTCGCCAAGACAACCTCGACGGGTGACAAATCCGAGCTCTCACGTGTGCCCGAGAGCGCCCTGATCTGGAATCTGGTCACTTCCACGCGCGACAACTGTCTTGGCGCTGAATGCGCTCACTATCAGGATTGTTTTGTGATGCGGGCGCGCAAGGAAGCGCAGCAGGCCGATGTGGTGGTTGTCAACCATCATCTGTTCTTTGCCGATGTCGCGCTCAAAGACACTGGCGTTGCTGAGCTGCTACCGAGTGCCAATACCGTGATCTTCGATGAGGCACATCAGCTGCCGGATACCGCGACCACGTTTTTCGGCGACACCGTCTCGACCTCGCAGGTGATGGAGCTATGCCGTGATGTACTGGCAGAGGGCCTCACCCATGCGCGCGATGGCGCCGACTGGGCAGCCACGATTGCGCCGGTCGAGAAAGCGGTGCGCGACCTCCGACTGGCCTTTCCGGCGGAGGGCATCAAGCTCGCGCGTGAACAGATCGCCGAAAGCAGCCCTTTCTTTCCTGCGCTAGAGCATCTGAAGGCCATGCTGTTGCAGATGACAACGGTGCTGGCGTCACAAGCCGAACGCGCGGAGACCCTGGAGCAATGTCGTGCACGCGCGGCTGAGCTGGGAGCGCGTCTGGTTGCTTGGGTACCGGTGGATGATGCGGAACAGCGTGCCGCCAAAGTGCTATGGGTCGAGGCTTTTTCTCAGTCGCTGCAGCTGCACCAGACGCCGCTCTCGATTGCGCCAGTATTCAGCAAGCAGCGCGAGGGGCCGCCTCGGGCATGGATCTTTACCTCGGCCACGCTGGCGGTAAAAAATGATTTCAGCCATTACAGCGCGCAGCTTGGACTGACGGACGAGCCATCAAAGTCATGGCCCAGTCCTTTCGATTACGCCAGACAGGCACTGCTGTATGTGCCTCCTGATCTGCCCGCACCCAATTCGCCCGGCTACACGGACGCAGTGGTTGAGGCTGCGCTGCCCGTGATCGAGGCGGCGCGTGGTCGGGCTTTCCTGTTGTGCACGACCCTACGTGCAGTCAAACGCGCGGCCGAGCTGTTGCGTGAGGCTTTCGAGACGCAGCAGTTACCGTGGCCCTTGCTGGTGCAGGGCGAGCTGGGGCGCACTGAGTTGTTGTCTCGCTTTCGCTCCGCGGGTAATGCGGTGCTGATTGGCAGCCAGAGTTTCTGGGAAGGGGTGGATGTGCGTGGTGATGCACTGTCCGTCGTCATCATCGACAAGCTGCCGTTCGCGCCGCCGGATGATCCGGTGCTCGCGGCTCGCATCGCCGACATGGAGAAGCGTGGACTGAATGGCTTCATGCATCATCAGCTACCCGAGGCCATCATCAGTCTGAAGCAGGGCGCCGGACGTCTGATTCGTGATGAGCGCGACCGGGGCGTGCTGATGATTTGCGATCCGCGACTGATCTCGAAGCCCTACGGGCGTCGCATCTGGCAAAGCTTGCCGCCGTTCGCCCGCAGCCGAGAGCTGGCCACGGTGCAGGCTTTCCTGCAAAACGCGCCAGCAGCGGATTCGGAGTAAACACGCCGGACCTTTTCTCAGCAGCAGCTTTACTTGGCAGCTCAAGATTCCGGATGGCTTGACATCGACCGATAGGCTTCCCTGAAAAGCTGGGTGAATGCCACACTCAGCGCGTCGGAGCCAGATCATATTTGATCGTACTCAAACCCGGGATTTAACGCGCCTGCGTTCAGGTAAAATCCGCCCCATGAAAATCCTCATCAGTAACGACGACGGTTATCTGGCCCCCGGCATCAACGCACTGGCGGATAGGCTCGCGGCAGTCGCCGATATCGTCGTCGTCGCCCCGGACAGCAATCGCTCAGGATCATCGAACTCCTTGACGCTCGACCGTCCGTTACGAGTGATGCGCTCTGCCAATGGCTTTTACTCAATCAATGGCACGCCGAGCGACTGCGTGCATATCGCGCTGACGGGCATCCTCGATGAGCGGCCCGATCTGGTCGTGTCCGGCATCAATCAGGGGCAGAACATGGGTGATGACACGCTGTACTCCGGCACCGTAGCGGCGGCGACCGAGGGCTTTTTGTTCGGCATTCCTGCCATTGCGTTTTCGCAGGTGGATCATGGCTGGGCGCATCTTGATGATGCCGCTGATGCGGCCCGTGATTTTGTGATGCGCAGACTGGACGACCTTGAGCGCCCTTTCCTGCTGAACGTGAACATTCCTAACCGCCCCTATGCCGAGTTGCAGAAGGTGGTGCCCACCCGCTTGGGAAAACGGCACGAGTCCGAGCCCGTGATCAAGAGCCGCGATCCGCATGGCAATGAGATTTTCTGGATCGGGCCGGCGGGCAAGGCCAAGGAGGCCAGCGAAGGCACGGATTTCCACGCCACCGCCCATGGCTGGATATCGGTGACTCCGCTGCAGATCGATCTCACGCACTCGGCTCAGCTCGAGCGACTCAGGCGGTCGCTGGCATGAGCAAGGATCAAGATCCTCCGAAAAGACGTTTTCCGCTGACGCTTGATCAGTTGACCGGTCGCGCCGATCGTCAGCGTGCGTCATCTGCGCCGCGGCTGAACAGCTTGCAGACCGCGACGCGCAATGCGGCGCAGCACAGCCCGCAGCCATCTGCGTCAGCGCCTGTTGCCAGCGGGCCGGTCGCATCCTCCTCCGCCGTCCTGCCCAAACCACCGCCGCGACCGCTTGCCGAGACCGGCGTCGTCAATTCGCCGCTGGTGTCCGACGCCGTGCGGCGGGCGATGGTGCAGCGTCTGTCCCAGCAAGGCATTCAGGATGCGACGGTACTGGCGGCGATGGAAGCGGTACCTCGTCATTTTTTTGTCGAGCCCGGACTGGCCAGTCAGGCATACATCGATGCGTCGCTGCCGATTGGTTACCACCAGACGATTTCGCAACCCTATATCGTTGCGCGCATGATCGAGGTGATTCGCGATGGCATTGAGGGAAAAGTGCCACGTGTGCTCGAGATCGGTACCGGCTGCGGCTATCAGGCAGCAGTGCTGGCGCAGATTGCCAATCAGGTCTACACCATAGAGCGCATACGGCCACTGCATGAACAGGCGCGCCGCAATCTGCGCGCACTCCTGATTCCCAATCTGAGGCTGCACTACGGCGATGGTATGCTGGGACTTCCACAGCTGGCGCCATTCGATGGCATCATTCTGGCGGCAGCAGGTCTCGAAGTGCCCCAGGCCTTGCTGGACCAGATTGCGGTCGGTGGCAGGCTGGTGGCGCCAGTGGGTGTACGAAATCAGGTGCTCAAGCTGATCAGGCGGATCAAGCGGAACGAATGGACGACCGAGACGCTGGAACGCTGCCATTTTGTTCCGTTGCGCCCTGGGACTTTCGGCTGAACTTACCCAGTGCAATCTGTCTTGGCAGGCTGCTAGCGGCGTTGTCAGTAGCTTGCCGTGAATTTGCTCTGTCTGCGGGACGGCCGCCTTGCCATCAATCTAACGAGACAGCTTATTGGTGCACAGACTGGCCAATGCGAATATTCTGAACAACATGCAAACCATGCAGAAAAAAATCATCGCCCTCGCGCTCTTGCTGCTGTTGGCTGCTTGCGCCGAGATGCCCTCGCGCGCACCGATTGACGACCGCACGGCCGCCCGCAACGCCGCGAAATCGAAAGATCAGAGAGATCAAAAAGATCGAAGCACGGCGGAATCGCTTGCTCCCGATGCGCCCGGTTTCTACACCGTGAAAAAGGGCGACACGCTGCGCAAGATCGCCCAGCAATTCAGCCAGTCGGTGCGCGACATCACCGACTGGAATAATTTATCCAACCCGAACGACATCAAGGTAGGACAGGTACTGCGCGTTGCGCCTGCAGAAGGAACGCAAGTCTCCTCTGTGCCTATGGACACCGGGCTCGAGGCCAAGCCGCTGGAGGCTAAGCCGGTCTCGAGCAGTTCGTCTGCCTCGGGTTTGCCGGGCCTTAAGAGCACGCCGCTCGGCAGCAAAGTCGCTTATACCGACCAAGCCTGGGCGGATATGCAGCGCGGGGAGCCCTCGGCAGCGCGCGCGCTGGACACTCCCAAAAAGCCTGACGCGATTGCAGCCAGCAAGTTCAGCTGGCCGACCGAAGGTCGCATCGTCGGCAATTTTGATCCCAGCCGCAAAGGGATCGATATTGCTGGTCAGTCCGGTCAAGCCGTCAATGCTGCGGGCGACGGCACCGTGCTGTACGCGAAAAACATGCGCGGCTATGGCAACCTGGTGATCGTCGATCACGGCGATGGGCTCGTATCTGCGTATGCTCACAACAAAACTATACTGGTGAAGGAAGGTCAAACAGTCGCCAGGGGACAACGTATCGCCGAGATGGGCGACACCGATACCGACATGGTGAAACTTCACTTCGAGATCCGGCAGCTAGGCAAGCCGGTCGATCCTGTGAGCATGCTGCCCAGCCGATAGCCATCATGAGTCATTCCTTCGATCTTTCCGACAATTCCGATCAGCCAGAGCGGGACGAGATCGAAGAATTTACCGGTGATCCCTCCGTCGAGGAAAGCGAGTTTCTCATCAATGAGACAAGTCTTCGGGAGTTCCGCGCGTTGCTGCAGACTGAGCTATCTGGCGATGCGACGCAGCGTTATTTGAACCGCATTGGTCTGCGGCCGCTGCTGACTCAGGAGCAGGAGGTTCACTTCGCCACCCGGGCCAAGCAGGGCGACTTCAGCGCGCGGCAGGTGATGATCGAGCACAACCTCCGGCTGGTCGTCTCGATTGCCAAGCACTACATCGATCGCGGTGTGGCGCTGCTGGACATGATAGAAGAAGGCAACCTCGGGCTGATGCATGCGATCAGCAAGTTCGAGCCTGAGCGGGGCTTCCGGTTTTCGACCTATGCGACGTGGTGGATTCGTCAGAGCATCGAGCGGGCGATCATGAATCAGGCGCGAACCATACGCTTGCCCGTACACCGGATTCGCGAACTCAATCAGGTACTGAGGGCAAAATATCATCTTGAATCGCGCTTGTTCGGTGGCCACGACGCGCGGCTGGAGGATATCGCGCATCTGGTTGAGCGCAGCGTCGATGAGGTGCGGGAGACACTGGGTATGGCCGACCATGTCACGTCGCTGGATACGCCCATTGACGGCGATCCGAATTCCAGCTTGCTCGACATCCTTGCCGATGGTGCTCAGCAAGGGCCAGAGGCCGATGCCGAGCATCATGAGATGATCACCTTGGTGCGTCACTGGCTGAGCACGATTCCCGCCAAACAGCGGCAGGTGATCATGCGTCGCTTTGGCATTGATAACGGCAGCCCGGCCACATTGGAAGAGCTTGCCGAGGAGATGGGAGTGACCCGAGAGAGAGTGAGACAGATCCAACAGGATGGCCTGATCAGGCTCAAGCGCGCCATGCTCGCGCGCGGTGTCGGCAAGGACGCGTTGCTGTGATCCCGGTCTTGGTGTTCGACATCGAGACGATTCCCGATGTGGCCGGTCTTCGCTCGCTTGCCGGACTCGGCACCGAGGTTTCCGATCGGGAGGTCGCCGCGCAGGCGTTTGCCGCAAGGCGCGAGAAGACGGGCTCTGATTTTCTACAGCATCATCTGCATCGCGTCGCGGCGATCTCGTGCGTGTTTCGCGATGACGAGGGCTTTCGCGTGCGCTCACTGGGTAGTCTGGAAGATGGCGAGGCAAAGCTGGTACAGGATTTTTTCAAGATCATTGATCGCTACACACCGCAGCTGGTGTCATGGAATGGCGGTGGTTTTGATTTACCGGTGCTGCATTACAGAGCGCTGATTCACGGTATCAGCGCCTCTCGCTACTGGGAGCAGGGTGATGAAGATCGTGATTTCAAATGGAATAATTACCTGTCTCGCTATCACTCTCGCCATCTGGATCTGATGGATCATCTGGCGATGTATACCGGAAGGGCCAATGCACCACTGGATGATCTGGCCAAGCTATGCGGCTTTCCCGGCAAGCTAGGCGTCGATGGCTCGCAGGTCTGGACTCTGTATCAAGAGGGCCGGCTTGAGCAGATACGCGATTACTGCGAGACCGATGTCGTGAATACCTACCTTGTCTATTGCCGCTATCAGCTAATGCGTGCACAGCTGACGCGCGCGGCCTACGACGCCGAGCTGGCGCTGGTGAGGAGTTCGCTCGAATCCCTGCAAGCGCGCCACTGGCGCGAGTATCTGGCCGCCTGGCCAGCAGAAAAGTAAGCGACGCGCACAGCCCTTCGCTGGTGGGACTCTTGCGCTGCACACGCGCGTTACAATCGAGTGTTTTGTCGCTCCGCTAACTTATTTCACTCCGTTTTATGCAAGACATACTGCAGATCGAGTCGCTCGACATGGAAGCGCGCGGCATCGGCCATCTCGCCAATGATGATGGCAGCCCCGGCAAAGTGATCTTTGTCGAAGGCGCATTGCCCGGCGAGCGTGTGCGCTTCAAGTCCTACCGTCGCAAGCCCAAATGGGAAGCGGCTGACATGACCGAGCTCTTGCATGAATCCGCGCTGCGCGTGACGCCAAAATGCGAGTTCTTCGGGCTCTGTGGCGGCTGCGCGATGCAGCATCTCGAGCCCTCTGCACAGGTGGCGATCAAGCAGCGAGTACTGGAAGACAATCTTCATCATCTGGGTAGAGTGCGCGCCGAGACCCTGTTGCGTCCGGTGCAGGGGCCGAACTGGGGCTATCGTTTTCGTGCGCGTTTATCTGTGCGTTATGTACCCAAGAAAGGCGGCGTGCTGATCGGTTTTCATGAAAAACGATCAAGCTACGTCGCCGACATGACGCGCTGCCAGGTCCTGCCGCAGGAAGTGTCGGAGATGCTGCTGCCCATGCGCACGCTGATCGAGGGCTTGTCCATTCGCGACCGTCTGCCGCAGATCGAGCTGGCTGTGGGTGAGGGCGCCGAGGGCCGAGTGATCGTGATGGTGTTGCGTGTGCTGGAGCCGCCGTCCGAGCACGACCGACAACGGCTGATCGCCTTTGCGGATGCATGGCACATCCATTTTTGGCTCCAGCCCAAGGGTCCGGATACTGCCGCTCCGTTTCATCCTGCGGACAGTGCGCTCGAATATCTGCTGCCTGAGTTCGGCGTGCGCATGCCGTTCAGACCGACTGACTTTACCCAAGTGAATCACCAGATCAATCGCGTACTGGTGCAGCGAGCGATTCGCTTGCTGGATGTGCAGCCGCAGGACCGTGTCGCTGACCTGTTTTGTGGCCTCGGCAATTTCACCCTGCCACTTGCCACGCTGGCGAAGGAAGTGGTCGGCATCGAGGGCAGCGATTCGCTGGTGGCCCGCGCGCTGGAGAATGCACGATTGAACGGACTGGAGGCCAAGACCAGGTTCCACAGCCGCAATCTGTTCGGGTTTACTGCCGACGATTTACGGGCGCTGGGCAGGTTCGACCGCATGCTGATTGATCCGCCGCGCGAGGGTGCGATTGATGTCAGTCTGGCACTGGCCAGTTTGAAAGACACCGATCCGGGATCACGTCCGCTTCGTCTGGTCTATGTGTCATGCAACCCATCGACGTTGGCGCGGGATGCAGGCGTGCTGGTCAGCCAGGCGGGCTACCGATTGTCTCAGGCGGGCGTGGTGAACATGTTTCCGCATACCGCACACGTCGAGTCGATCGCTGTGTTCGACAGAGTTGATTGAAAATCCTTCCGGCCGATTGAATACCCCACATGGATCGCCAAGAAAAACGCCGACCCGAGGTCGGCGCTTTTGCTGATGCAGCGGAGGTATCAGTTGCGCGTATCAGTTTGGCGCATCAGTCACGCTCGCCGCCCAGAATGCCCAGCAGAGCCAGCAGGTGCACGAAGATGTTGTACAGATCGAGATAGATCGCCAGCGTGGCAGTGATGTAATTCGTTTCGCCGCCGTTGATGATGCGCTGCACGTCGAACAGGATATAGGCGGAGAAAATCATCACGGCAATCGCCGAGATCACAACCTGTAGCAGGGGCATCTGCAGGAAGATGTTTGCGATACCAGCCAGCAGTAGCACAATCACACCAGCGAACAGCCAGCTACCCAGACCGGAAAAATCACGCTTGCTGGTCGTGGCGATCGACGCCATGACAGCAAAGATGATCGCGGTGCCGCCGAAGGCAGTCATGATCAGCGAGGCCCCATTAGAAAAATGCAGGATCTGCTCGATCAGTCTTGACAGCATCAAGCCCATGAAGAAGGTAAAGCCCAGCAGCACAGCAACGCCGAGGCCGGAGTCCTTGGTTTTTTCAATCGCATAGAAGAAGCCGAAAGCGATCGCCAAAAAGGCGATGAAGCTGATCATCGGGCTGCCAGCGAACAGAGAGAATTTCAACTGCACGCCGATCCAGGCGCCGAGCACGGTCGGAATCATGGACAGCGCCAGCAGCCAATAGGTGTTCCTCAGCACGCGATGACGAACCGCGAAAACATCGCTGGCCGCGCCGTACATACCTTGAAGTTGCTGATCCATAAATAAAATGCTCCTGTGTGAGGTGGATACGTTAGCACTCTGACAGCAAGCGCCAAACCAGCGCGACACTGCCAAAAGCATAATTTAACCCAATCTGAATATGAGAGTCTATCCGATATTTTCAATACCAGCCGACTCAAAACGCTTCGCTAGTGGGCCATTTGAACCTCCATTCATGCTAAAATCCTAGGTTAATCAGGATTCCCTGCAATTTCCT